>SXSK01000079.1 GCA_005793375.1 Verrucomicrobiales bacterium
AAAGAAAGAGCAGAGTCCCGTGAAAAATTGAACTATTTTAACCAGTCTGAAAAACGATCACGAACCCCAGTTCTCCTTCCAAACCAAACCCAATTTCAGTCTCTCTCATTCACACTCTGCAAAAAACTGAGATGCGCACCCCTCCAATGCTACTGGGAAATTGTATTGGCGCCCGATGAAGAAAAAGTCCTCCGCGTTAGCATACTTGAGTGCGATTTGACGGATTCGCTCATTTTGTTCGAGAATCCTCGCGATCTGTTCCGGTATCGCCTCCAGTGCGCGCAGCAATTGCCCCCCTTTAGGGCTGCTGAGCATTCGAATGCGCCCCATCAGCAAGGCAAACAGGGTAAGCACCGAAACCTGCGAGGTGAATGCTTTGGTACTCGCCACCCCAATCTCGGGTCCAGCGTGTAAATAGATTCCGCCGTCGGCTTCGCGGGCGATGGTCGAACCCACCACATTGCAAATCGCCAGCGCTTTGTGACCTCGGCGCCGCGCCTCGCGCAAGCCCGCAAGTGTATCCGCCGTCTCACCCGACTGCGTGATCACCAAAAGCAACGTGTGTTTGTCCAAGGGCGCATTGCGATACCGAAACTCACTCGCATACTCCACCTCGGCAGGCAGGTGAGCAAACTCTTCGATCAGGTACTCGCCGACCAACCCTGCGTGCCAACTCGTTCCGCACGCCCCAATCACAATGCGATCCACCGCCCGGAGTTCCGCTGTGGACATGTTCAAACCGCCAAATCGCGCCGTCGCTTCTTCCAGATCCGTCCGGCCGCGCAATGCGTTTCGCACCGTTTGAGGCTGCTCAAAAATCTCCTTCAACATGAAGTGCGGATAAGGTCCGCGCTCCGCCGCATCCGCATCAAATTCCAAGCGCGTTACCTGCACCTTCGCGGTCTCCGTACCCAAGTTAATCACCGAAAAATCGTCGGCTGTAATGGTCGCCACATCATAATCGTTCAGGTAAACCACCTGACGTGTATGCGCCACGACCGCCGCCGCGTCAGAGGCCAGGTAATTCTCGGTCTCGCCCACCCCGATCAGCAACGGAGAACCACGTCGAGCCCCGATGATGACACCCGGATACGCCGAGCAGACAACCGCGAGACCATAAGTGCCGATGACTTCTCGAAGTGCGCTGGAAACGGCTGCCGCCAGTGGATGAATCCCTGGAGGAACCTTTTCCAAGCGCTTTAGATGGTCACCGATCAAATGAGCCAGAACTTCAGTGTCAGTCGCTGAATGGAAGAGGTGCCCCGCCTTCACATAGTGTTCCTTAAGACGATCATAATTTTCGATCACGCCATTGTGCACCACAGCAATTTGACCCGATTGATCGAGGTGAGGGTGTGAGTTCTCGTCACTGGGGGGGCCATGCGTCGCCCAGCGGGTGTGACCGATCCCGCAATTTCTCCCAATGGGTCGTTGGTCCAACAAGGGACTCAATCCTTCGTCGATCTTTCCCTTGCGCTTGCGGGTATCGAGGCTTTCACCTGCCAGCACAGCGATTCCCGCACTATCGTACCCACGATACTCCAGCCGCCGAAGTCCCTCCAGCAGGATAGGTGGTGCCGATCGATGACCGACATAACCAATGATGCCACACATAAGACAGCCACTCTGGAGGGCCTCGAATCTGGGCGCAACTCCAGGGAGGTGGATATCTACGTCCTGGCCCCGAAAATCCGACCCTTCGGTCGCATAAATGCTACACCAATCAGGGTCACCTCCAGACTACTTGGGAAGGGCTGATTGAATTTCCTGAATGGAAACACCGAGATGCGCACGAGCGACCTTATCCAAGGACTCATTGTCCCCGCTCAGATGAATGGTTCGGTGAACATGCGCCAGACTTTGACCGGGTCTGAGCGCCGCTGCAGGCGACGATGATTCCAATTCATAGAATGGGCCCAATGGTTTCGCCCCCGGAGTTGCTGGACCGTCGTTGTAACTGTTTGCTGCGTCGCCCGCGTAAGGACTGTCCTGCAACTTCCAAAGCGAGTTCACATAATCGGACACCCCTTCTGGCTGCGTGAACTTTACCAAGGTCAAGACCCGGTTCGCGGCATCGTAACTGCCCAGAATGGCGCGACTCCTTCGCGGACTGATCCCAATCTTGCTGCGAAATTTACCATCGCCACTGAAAAAGACTGCCGCGTCGCGCACCACCAACCGATCCGGCGGGACGGCACCGAAGTAATCCGAGGTCAGTCGGGAGCCCAGTGCCGATTCCGGTCCAGACTTAATCGGCACCACGATGGTGGTGGCGGGCGATGGGTTAAACATCCCGAGGATCCAAACGGACAGCAGACCGGTTTCATGGATCCAGGGATTCCTTCCGGCATTGGTGATCCGGTTCACTGTCTCGAAGGCGACTACCTGTACCGCTTCCGCTCGCCCAACCCCTAGAGCTGCCTTAACACCCGAAGTGGTCAACAATCGGACTTGTCGTTTCACCTTCAGATCGAATTGGGTGCCGGAATAGTTCGTTAGGGTGAACGCAGCGCCGAATGTCACCTGGCTTCTGCTCACCTTCGACGGTGCATAACGCAACGTGTCAATGGCCGGCGGCGTTTGCCAGTCGTTGAGTTCAAATTGGGCGCCCTTGGCAAAAAATATTGAGAATTGCCCTCCCTCAGGCCCTAGCCAGAAACGGTCTTCCCCTCCAAAAACATTGATATGGGGTTGGAGTTTTCCCGAGGCAATCAAGTCACGATTGATCCAGCCGTAGCTCAACCCGAAATCGCCTCCCGAGGTACTGGTCATCACTCGCCCTTGCCAGGCCGGAGCCACCGCCACTTGCGACATACCGGAACGATCGCTCAGCACGATTAACTCGGTGTGTTTTTTCAGGAACTCCTTGTCCTCGGAAAAACTGGCGGCATTCAAACTACTCGTGGCCATGAAACTCATAAATAGGGATACGTGAACCAATGTACGGGAGCTCATTCGCAAAATCATCCGTCAGATCCACCCCACTCGTCAAACCGGGACCGCACCCCACAACGAATACGTGCGCATCTCAGTTTTTTGCAGAGTGTGAATGAGAGAGACTGAAATTGGGTTTGGTTTGGAAGGAGAACTGGGGTTCGTGATCGTTTTTCAGACTGGTTAAAATAGTCCAATTTTTCACGGGACTCTGCTCTTTCTTT
>SXSK01000080.1 GCA_005793375.1 Verrucomicrobiales bacterium
CGATGGATCCTTGGTGAATGTGGTGTTGAATGGTCCGACGACGATCGAAGTGGCGTTGGATAGCCTGAGTGACTCGCCGGCCAATGGATTGGAAGAAGTCAACACCGAGATGGTGGCGATGAACCTGAGTGGAGGAGGGTTCCAACTGGTGGCGGGTTCCGCGAATGGATTGGCGCCAACCCTGGGCGATATTGAAGAGAACCGGAACGTGAAGGCGGGCCGGCTGGATCTGCCGGGTCCCGATGCACCGTTCTGCACGAGTCCCGTGCCCGGCGATTGCGTGGGCACGAGTGCAACGAGTCGGTTTGACGTGATGTTTGCCGTGATCCTGCCGAGTGGGCAGCGGCTGCACAATCGCGTGCCCTTGCGGATGGAAGCGGAGATCACGGAGAAACCGCCGAGGACCCAGTACCGGCATGTGATCACAAATCCCATCGAGTTGTTCGATGACAACAACCGAGCGACGGGTGTGTTCCTCGTGACGGCGAATCACGACACGCGATATGAAATCGATCACTTCGATAACACGGGTGCAGTCGTTGGAATCAAGATGCAGGACGGTTCGCTGGTGAATGTAGTGATGAGCGGCCCAACGACGATCGCTGTGGATCTCACGAGTCTCAGCTCAAATCCGGCCAACGGTTTGGAGAAGGTAACCACGGAACTCCGGGCCATGAACCTCACTGACATCGGGGGAAAAGGCTTCAAGCTCATTGCCGGTTCTGCGAACGGCCTGGCGCGGAGTGATGGAGAGATTGAGGAACGGCGAAATGTACGATCGGGGCGACTGGACTTGCCTGGACCCGATGCGCCCTTCTGCACGAATCCAGTCGCTGCAGACTGCGTCGGTACCGAGGCGAACAGTCGGTTCAATATCCGGTTCGCCGTGGTCTTACCCGATGGTCGCCGGTTGCATAACCGTGAGCCACTGCGGATGGAGTCGGTGATTACGGAAAAGCCGCCTCAAGCGTCCTACACACATGTGATCACCAATCCCATTGAGCTCTTCGACGAAAACGACCGCCCAACAGGAATTTTCCTGGTCACGGCGGATCATCAGACGCGGAAAGAAATCGATCGATTCCTGAACACGAGCGCACTTATCGGTTTGCGCTTGAGTGATGGCTCCTTCAGGAACGTGGTCCTGAATGGGCCGGCGACGATCGAGGTGGATCTGAAGAGTCTGAGCGACTCCCCAGCGAACGGCCGGGAAGAAGTGAATACCGAGCTCCTCGCTATGAACTTGGCTGGCGATGGCTTCCAACTGATTGCGGGATCGCTTAATGGTCTCGCTCCGAGTCTTGGTAAGATCGAGGAATTGAAGAACGTGAGAAAGGGTCGGCTTGATCTGCCGGGGCCGGATGCTCCGTTCTGCACGAGTCCTGTGCCGGAAGATTGTTTTGGCACCGGGGCTGAAAGCCGGTTTGATATTCGGTTCGCCGTGATACTTCCAAATGGAACGCGTCTCCATAATGGGGTGCCTTTGCGGATGGAAGCGGTGATCACGGAGAAGCCGCCCAAAGCCGTCTATTCACATGTCATCACCGAGCCAATCGAGCTCTTGGACGACAATAACAACCGGACTGGAAACTTCCTGGTCACGGCGAACCACGACACGAGAGTGGAACTTCCGCGGATCGAGATCAAACCGCTCCCCAATCGCTTGCTCCAAATCTGTTTGCCTGCTCTGCGTGCGGAGGACTGGGTCTTGGAAGGCGCCGATGATCTCAGTGCACCTGTGTGGAAGATTGTCCCAATGGTTGGGCAGGGGCGGTGTCAGATTCTAGAACCAATCCAGAAGGCTCAATTCTTCCGCTTGGTGAGGAGGGGGCAACAGTAAGCAGGAGTTGGGCCCGACATGGACTGGATCCCCCAGCCGCTCATGGTCTGACAGAGGTACATGAACCTCGCGGGCCATGGGCGGTTTGTTTTGAAAACCGATGGTCTCGATCAAGCGAGGCTCGAACAACCGACAAGCGGCGCTGAAGAACGATCAGAGATAGCACTGCAACGCCTCGGCCAACGCATCGGGCAGGGGAATGCTTTGGCGCTTGCCTGCCAACAACCGGGAGGCGCCGATCTCCTGCGAACCGGTTGCGACGAGCTGTTCACCAGCTGGAGTGACTCGAAAGTACTCGAAAGCCATCCGTGCAGACAGGTTATCCAAGCGATCCAATCTCATGCGAATCAACACTCGGTCCATGGCGAAAAGTTGGCTGTGGAAATGGCAATCGACTGCGAGGGTGACCAATTCCAAACCGCCGCGAAGCTCCTCCAAGATCTGGGGCGCCTTCTCGAACAAAAACTGTTCTCGGACTTTGCCCTGCCACCGGAGGTAATTCGTAAAATAGACATTGCCCACCACATTCGTGTCTTCGAAGGACACGGTAAGAACGTGATCGAATGAGCGCTCCGAAGTTAGCGAATGAGAGGATGTGGTTTGTGGTTGAGGGGGCGGGAAAAGCACGGGGGGTGAAATGGTGTTGGTTTGTCCCGCCAATCCTCCCAGATCCTGCATCGCGACGGCAGCCACATAAGAAACAGTCTTTTCTTCCAGAGATTCCACAAACGTCACCACAAGCCAATGCCCGCTGCGGAGCAGAACTTGCGCTCCCGGGGTCGCGCGAAATGAAGAGCAGGGGCGCTGTGGTCGAGCCTGCACACTTCTTGAGTGATTCCTGGGCGGACCACACGCGTGTTGCTGCCGCGTCGAGGTCTTCGCTTTGGGCGATCCATTCGGCGAGGCGAAATCCCTCACTGCCCAGCAGGTCCTGCCAGAGTTCGGGGGTCCTGGAAGTGACCGGCTCGAGATCGCAACCAACGGGTGTGTTGGCTGCGACCGCCAATGTGAGATTCTGGCTATGCGAGGCAGAGACTCCGCGCCCCAGCGGGGCCTCCGGTTTGCCATCGGCCCTGCGCGTTAGCGGCAGAGGTTCTCCGAGAGCCTGCCGGATGGCTTCGTCGCCCGCCAGATCTCGAGCGAGCACGAGCGAGACACGGGTTGAGGGCGTGAGCTCATCCAGGCGTCGTTCGAGGAACGGACCCAGGAGTGCCACCGGCCAAGCACGTCGGTGTGGGATCTGGTCCACTCGGCAGAGCCGCAATCCATCCCACTGTTCGATGACTAGACCGCCAGAATCGATTAACTCCAGGTCATATTCGTAGTAATCCCCATCCCGAGAGATTTCCTTCGCATGGAGCAGGAGTTGGGGATTCGTCCTTGTTGCAACGGAGTTGGCCCATGTGCCCAAAGTGATCCGGCGCACTCCTGCAGGCAGAAGGCGCGCGTGGGGAAGGCACGCTTGGATTGCGTGAATCGCTGCATCCCTTACACCGCAGTCGCCGAGGGCGAGGTCTTGCGGAAGGTGAGCGTCGAACCAACTCATGTCGGGTTCGCAACGCACTTGAGCGACGCACTCCTTAGCACGCAAAAGGCGATAATTTTGGACCCGTCGAAATCGTCCACCATGGAAGAGGAGGCGGTCATACAAATCGCGGTCGATATTGAATGGGATGCACGCACTGGGATCTCCGCTGCGAGTATCGAGCGCCGGTTGTCGAGAGGGAGTTGGATCCTTGGCCTCAGCGAAGTGGCAGGTTGTGCGAAAGTGATCCACTTGGAAGCCACTTTCTTCGCTACGCACGGTGATTTGGACGGAGCTGGAGCTGCGAACCAGAGCCGCGATGCGAATGATGAGTTTGCCGTTCTTCGGCACGACGATTGGCCGGTTGAACTCAACATTCTCGAAGTCAGGATTCTGCTCGGTTTCTAGGAGGGCTTTCGCCGTCTGAGCCATGGCTTCGAGCCCCACCACGGCCGGGAATAGGCGTTCCCCCTGGTACACATGCTCCTCGAGGTACGGATCATTGATTGAAGAAAGGGTAGAATCCACGATCAGTTCGACTCCTGGGTAGTAGATCCGAACCGCTTGCAAGAAGCGACGATTTGGCAGAGTAGGCCGATGGATTGGGAGCGTGGGCCATTCGCCGAAGCGACCGGTTACGACGACCGCTGTGGTGGGTAGCGGAAAGCGGAGCAGCCGATCCAGGATTTCGACACCCGCCTCGGGCGAGATGGTTGAAATCCCTTGTCGGCGGAGCGATTCCAGCCGTCCCAGGCGCGCCCCCATTCCCACGCCGGACCAAACCGACCATTCAATCGCCAGACATCGGCACGGTGGATGCTGGGCCTGGAATTCCTCGACGAGTGCCGTAAGCCACTCGTTGGCGACCGCGTAGTCGGCTTCGCCCTGTAGCCCTCCGCGGCCAATGATGGATCCAAACGCGATGAACAATCGAAGCCGATTCGGATCGATCCCGGCCAGGACGTTCCTTACGCCTCCAATCTTGGGGGAGAGTGTCTTTTGGAATGCAGTCACATCGAGTGTTGAGATCGATTGGGGGGTGTTGCATCCAGCGGCATGCAGCAGCGCCGTCACTGGACCCCACTCTTCTTGTACCTCGGTCAGAACCAGTCGTATCGTCGCCGGATTCGACACATCAGCGGCGAGGTAGCGGAACTTGACCCCGGCCATTTCGAGCCTCGCGAAGTTTCCCCGCAATTCAGCGTCCGCCGAAGATTCGCTGCGACCTAGCAAGACGAGTCGGGCGCCGGTGGTGCGAGCGAGAGCGAGAGCGCATTCGGCGGCGATTCCTTTGCCACCACCCGTGACGAGGAGGACATCTTGACTGCTCAGAGGTGTGGCCTGTCCGGGACCGAACAACTCGAGGCATTTCATGCTCGGCAAGCGCCGAACGCCATTTAGATCGTATAACACCTCGACATGGCCAACTGCGTTGACTGCTTCCTCCAAGATCCACTGGGGGACCGAGGGGTGAGCGGCGGGCAGATGAAGGACACAGCTCGTGATGTGAGGGAATTCCAAGTGGAGCGACTTGGCGAAACTTCCCGAACTGCGTCGCGATTGTGCCAGGATGAATTTTGGTTTTCCTGACATCGCACGCACCGCGGCGCTGCCTTCCAGCAAAGCCGAGATGGCATCCTCCTCGGTGGCACCATCGAGAAACACCACAACTCCGGATCCACCGCAGCGCAAGAACTCTTTCCGCAATATATCAGCCAACGAATCGGCGTTGGGGGCGATGATTCTCCATGAGTTGGTGCCCGGGGTGGCCGGTGTATGAACTCCATTCAACCGTTGGAGTTGCGCCTCAACCCAATCGATCACGAAGGGGCGGGTCCAGGCATCGACACCGTTGGGAATTGAGTCTGGCTCTTCCGCCGGCCTGAACGAACCCGGGCGCGCGAGTATGTCCAGCGCTTCGGCCAATTCAAGTACGGTGGCTCCAGAAAAGTCGGTGGGCACCAGAACCGGGGGCAACTCAAGACGTCGGGCTGTTTCGGCGACCAATTGTCCGACGGAGATCGAGTTCAAATGGAGGTCGGCAAGAAATCGACTCTGATCGCGGATAGCCGAAACTGGCAGTTCGGTCCTCGCCGCGACGATCTCGCGCACGAGTTCGAGCGAACGTTGTGGGTGCGGGATTGAATCCGGAACCGGACCGCCCCCGCGGGGATATTGCGGGAAGTGGTTTGACGTACTTGTCGTTGGCTCTGGGAAAGCCTCCCTCGCAGGCGGGGTTCGCGGAGCGCTCCCAACCTTGGGGTGAGGGTTGGTGATGGGTGCGGTTTCGCACGGGTTGGCGAAGAATCGGGGGCGATACCGAACGGAGAAGGGGCGTGTGAACCGATCTTCAAAGCATGCTCTCGGTTTAATTTTTGCACCCAGGGCAAAGGCGGCACCGACAACCCGCAGGAGCCCGCCTAACGAAGGACCGCCGATATCGAGAGAAATAGCTGGAGCCAACCCGCATTCGCCGACTAGTCCCGTCAAGACTTTGCCAGGTCCAATTTCGATCCAGAGGTCAACTCCGGAGCTGGTCTCGAGCGCGTCCATAAACCGAACAGGCTCCGTTATCTGAGTGCACAAGAGTTCCCTCAGATCGTCATTCTCGTCCAGAGTTCTCCCCAGAACCGTCGAGACGACGGGACGTTCCAGCGGATGAATACCGAGTTGGCAGAGTTCCCGTCGGAGCATTGGGACTGCGTCGGCAACCAGGGGCGTGTGGAAGGCGTGCGATACTGGTAGGGATACGAAGCGCATTCCGGCGTTGCAGGCGCGTTGGATCACCGCTTCAACGGCTGAGATCTCGCCTGCGATGACCGTTTGTCGTGGGGAATTCAGCCCGACGAGGCTAACCGCTTCGCTGTGAATGAGCGGCCGCAATTGCGCCGCCGAGGCGGAGATCGCGGCCATGGTTCCCGTGGGGGTCCGCAAACCGCCCATCGCCTGGCCCCGTGCGGTGGCCACATGAACGAGGGTCGCTTCATCGAATGCCCCACCCCAGTGCAAGGCGGCGAGTTCGCCCAAGCTATGTCCAATCGCGATGTCCGCCTTGATCCCGAAATCGTGCATCAACCGAAGGCCGGCGGCAGAAGCCCGGGCGATTGCCGGTTGAGCGATTTCGGTTGCGATGCTCCCGCTATCCGAGGTTCCTTTCGGGTCCCCATACAGTTCGCGAACACGGGCGTATCGCCGTGCGTGGATGCCTCCGTTCAGGCCTAAAGGTGAACCCTGACCGGGGAAGAGGAAACCGACTCGAAGTGGCTTCTCGCCTTCACTCAAGAAAATGCCGGAATCGGGATCCAGTCGTGTGGAGCACCCCTCACCGAGCCACTCAACGATTTGTCGAAGTTTCGCGGCCAGATCCTGAGGTGAGGAGGCCACAACCGCAGCGCGGACGGTGCGGGCACACAGGCATTCGGCGAGACTGGCGGCAAGGTCTGAAAGTTCGGAGAGGGAGAGTCGTTCGGCGTACTCGCCTACTTCTGCGATGCCCTGACGCAGTGCCTGTGAGTCTGCCGCGCTGAAGAGAAAAAGCTCCGAGTCTTGGGGCGAAGAAGCAAGCACCGCATCCGCCATTGAGAGAGAAGTGCGCCGGTCTTTCGCGGCTCCTTCCAGTACGAGGTGTGCATTGATGCCCCCGAACCCCATCGCGCTGACAGCCGCCCGCAGAAAGCAATCTGCTGGCCAGGCCATTGGGACCGTCAAGGTGCGCAGCACGGGGGGTGCATCCCCATCGTGGAAGACGGGATGTGGGCGTTCGCAGCCTGTCGTCGGTGGAAGAATCTGTGTGTGGATTGCCATCGTTGCTTTAATCAGACCTGCGATACCCGCCGCTGCCTTGGTATGGCCGACATTCGCCTTGATGGATCCAATGATCGATGGGGTCGCGCAGGCCCCAGCCGCCCGGAGCGCTCTGGAGATCACCTTGAGTTCCGTTGCATCGCCCACGCCAGTCCCCGTGCCGTGACCTTCGAAATAAGGGACTGTGTCGACACCGAAACCGGCCCTCCGATAAGCCCGGTTCAGCGCCTCCAATTGTCCTTCAACTTCCGGCCGCGTGATCCCCCCGCTCCCGTCGGACGAGATTCCCCAGCCCCGGATCACAGCGTAGACCCGGCGTCCTTGGGCTTCGGCATCTGCCAGGCGCATGAGCACGGCGAAACCACAACCCTCGCCCGGGCAGAATCCAGATGAATCAGCGTCGTAAACTCGCATGACATCCGGGGTGAGTGCGCGGGTCTTGGCGAACCCAACCAATTCGAACGGATCGAGGCTGAGGTCCACTCCACCGGCGAGGGCGACATCGAGATCGCCCGAGTCCAAATTGGCGCAGGCGTTGGCGACCGCCAGCAGCGACGACGCGCACGCTCCATCCAAGGTGTATCCGCCGCCCTTCAGGTTGAATTGGTTGCAGATGCGGCCCGCGATTGTGTTGGACAGTCCGCCGGCGAGGGTTTCTTCCCCGACAGCGGGGAATGGTGCCTTGTATTGGGTCTCGACACGTTGTATGAATTCATTCCGCAGGGTGGCGTCCCAACCTTGCTCCGCGAGCGCCGCATCGAGCACCCGGCGCACATACGGCCACCTCAGCCGCATCAGGTTCGCACGAGAGAATTCTCCGGTCAGCGTGTTGCCGAGCAAAACACCAGTCGTCCGGTGCGGCAGGCCTTCGCCCTGGCTGAAGCCAGCGTCCTCGAGCGCCTGAGCGGCCACATCCAATGCCAGCCAGTGGGTCAGGTCGGCTGAGCGATACGTGCTGCCGACAACGTTGAACGCGGCGCGATCGAATTCATACCCTTCGATCACGGCCGCTTGTCGCGCATACGACTTGTCGGGTGCTGACGGGTCTTCCGAGAAATAATCTTCGGAGCTCAACCTTTCCGCTGGGATTCGTCGGAAGGCTCGTCGCTGCGCCAACACATTTTCCCAGAGTTCCTTGGGTGAACGGGCATCCGGATAGATACAAGCGAGCCCGACAATTGCGACGGCAGGTGATCGGGGCGAAATCATGTTAGGAGGACTGGTTCGCCGGTATGGAACCCGGGCGCATCGCGGGCTCGGTCTGAAGTGCGGTCGTGGACTCACGACCGGCCTCGGTCGGGAATCGCCCCATCAGGTTCCAGAGATGCAGGGAAAGTCCGCGGACGGCACAGACGGCCACGAGCGCAAAGAATAATCCAAAAACGAGATGCAGGACTTGGATGAGGCCGTAGACCATGGCGACCGAAAAACCGAAGGCGACTTGCCGAAGTGGGTGGATGGGCGTCGTGGCTGGGTCTGGGACCATGTACAAGGTGAAAACAATGAACGCCGCACTGCTCATGGGCATGAGTGGAACGTACAGCGGCGTGTCGAAATACCAGGCTCTCGAGACTCCTTGAAGAACGAATCCGGCGACCCAGGCGGCCACGAGCAAGAGTCGACCGGTGAAGAGGCCATGAATGACGATGCCCGTCAGAAGTATGAAGGCTGGGACCAGCCAATGCCAGGAGCCGGTAATGTTCTCTGTGAAATGATATGGAGGGGCGAAACCAACTTGTGGAAAGACCAACAACGTCGTTGCCACTCCGAAGTTCGAGGGATTGAAGATGTGCTGGAAGCGGCCGTTTCCGACCGGTGCGCGGAAAAAGACCTTCGAGGAAATGGACACGGCGACCGCGAAGACAATCGGCCATAGATTCTCGTTCGGATACAGCAGCATCCCACAGGCGAAGCCTGGGATCAGAGCCGCGGGCAGGAAATTCAGGAAAGAGCCGAAGCCACCCGAAAAGCGCAGCTCGCGATTTGTTGCTTTCGCATCGACCCATTCGAGGAACATTTGCAGGAAAACGGCACACGCGACGGCGGTGACCGGTGAAGCCCAGGATTGCTCGAATCCCAGCCACACGTGCCCCAGTACATTCCAGACGGTGATCAGAGTGGTGAAATACCAGAGTGCGAAGAGCCGGAGTTTGGGGTTCTTATTGGGGTAGAACAGAACCGTGGTGTTAAACGCTTTCGCTTTCATGCAGTCTCGCAGTTTCGTGTCGCGACTCAGGGTTACTCCGGACCTAATTCAACCGTGTGCCAGCCCGGCTTCAGCGGCAACTCCCGGCGTTGGACACGCCCGGTGCCGTCTCGCCAATTTAGTGCCACGCGCACGGAGAGATTTGTGTCGACGGACCCCAGTCCGAGAAGGATGTCCGGGCTGCGCCGTCCAGAATGGCCACTCCCCCCGTCAATCTGCCCCAGAATCTTGCGTCCGCCAGGGAGGTGTGCGAGCGCTTGGGCTCCGAAGGCCGGACGTGTCGCCCGTGTCCGGTTGGGGTGTCCAGGGTGCACCGACAATGGCCTCAATGCCGTGCCCTCGACTGGCAGGAGCAGGTGAAGCCCCAAAAAGGCACCGGGTTGGGGTGACTCATTATGAAAGTAAATGGATGGTGACCACTGGTTTGCAAAAACGAGGTCCATACGGCCGTCGCCGTCGCCGTCCGCCAACGCCACGCCTTTGCTCACCATGGGTTCGTCAAATCCAACCTGAGCCGCGATGTCATAGTACCGCCCGTCACTCGCACGGACGAAGAAAGGGTTGATCTCGTGGCCACTGAGATCGGCGCCCGGCTTGAAGGTCGGCCAGAATCGAGGATCGTGCACCAGCCCGCTATTGCTCGTCCCGAGCGCCTGCAGTTCGGGCCATCGGTTGATCTTGCCCTTCACAAACCCGACGGCCTGAATCGCTTCCAACTCTCCATCGCTATCAAAATCGGCCAACCGGCAATCCCATCCCCAACCGCTGCGGGACAGGCCAAGTTTTTCACTGTTCTGGAAATAGGGTGCCATCCCGTGGTTCATCTGGTCCAGGTGGCCAGTGCTCTGCCACAGGAAGTGGCTCTCCGTTAGGCCGAATTTGGTCGCTATATTGCTGGCATAGATGTCGAAGAAACCATCCTGGTTTATGTCACCGAAATCGCAGCCCATTCCTTTGAAGGAATCATTCCCGAGAACGCAGGATTTCGGGGTGGTGAAAGTCCGCGCGCCATTGAGCTCGACGAAGTGGAGGTGGCCGGGCGTCGAGCGATTATGGAGCAGACGATCCGGGCCGAAGTCGTGGCCAAAATAAAGTTCAGGCAACTGATCTCCATCGAGGTCGGCAATCCCCAGCGCGAGGGTCCAACCCCGATCAACTTCTTCTCGAAATAGGTTTTTCTGCTCTTGAAAATCGACTCCGGGCACCGGACCGCGGCTCGCGGAGCGCCAGAGGTAGATGTGTTTGTAGCCACCGTTCAATGCCTTGGCTTTCCCTTCATGAAGAGTTTCGACGCCACCTGCGTTGGCATCTAAAATCCGCGCATTGTCTTGGAAGTAGTTTCCGATGACCAGATCCACGTGGCCGTCTCCATCTAAGTCACCCTGAATTGCCCCATTGGAGAACCATCGATCTCGTGTTTGGACGAACGGTGTTACCACCCCAATGGGTTTCAAGGAGTCCGCATTGGGGTGTAGTAAATCTTGAACAGTTCGTGGCGACCTTCGGCTGAAGAGCGGGACAGGGATCTGCGCGCATGTTTCGGACCTGTTGGTGAGGAG
>SXSK01000081.1 GCA_005793375.1 Verrucomicrobiales bacterium
CAGGGTGACCGATTTCTTTTTGAACTTGATGGCGTACGAAATGGCGCTGTGAATGAGTCGGATACTGCCAGACTTGCTAACCGGCTTGATGCCAACGCCGACTTTGACGCTGTTGTCGGGATTTGGGGCGCCGACGGCCTTCCAGAATTCCTCCGACTTGGCCACCGTGCCAAAACGAATTTTGTTGAACTCCTTAGGGAATTCTTTGGCCAAGAAATCAAGCACTTTGGCGGCTTCGGGTGTTCCCGCGGCGAATTCGATGCCGGCGTAGATGTCCTCCGTATTCTCGCGGAAGATCACCATCTCCACCTTCTCGGGGTGTTTGACCGGACTGGGAACGCCAACGAAGTACTGCACGGGACGGAGGCAGACGTAAAGGTCGAGCATCTGGCGCAACGCCACGTTGAGCGATCGAATTCCACCGCCGACGGGGGTGGTGAGTGGTCCTTTGATGCCTACCAAGAATTCCTTGAACGCCTCGACGGTGTCATCTGGAAGCCAGTTGTTGAATCGTTGGAAGGCAGTTTCACCGGCGAACACCTCCATCCAGGAGATTTGGCGTTTGCCGCCGTAAGCCTTTCGTACTGCGGCGTCGAACACCCGCTCGGAAGCGGCCCAGATATCCGGGCCAATGCCATCGCCGCGAATGAACGGAACGATGGGATTATCAGGGACTTGGAGTTTGCCTTGTTGAATGGAAATCTTGCCGCCGGCAGGAACGGTACAGGTGGTATAGGCCATGAGTACGAGTACGAGTGCTTGATTAGGACGTGCCCCGCTCCGGCAACGGACCGGGCACAGCCAACGATTTAACTGGTCCACCGCCTGACGGCAAGCTCATGGAATACGATACCGCAAATCGTCTACAGGTTTCTATCGCCGCGAGGCAAACCGGCTAACAAATTCTTGCTAAGCGGAGTCGCGGTGGCGCAACGCGGTGAAGATCGGGTAAGACCTTGGATCGTGCAACTTACCATATTTAACTTTGGCGTGTCGTCTTGCCGCGACGGTTCCTGGACGCGTGTCTTTTTATTGCGACTTCTGCTCTGCGTGTCTCTCCTGACGGTTAGTTCCGTTCACGGACAGGTGGCAGGGTCGATCGCAGTTTACCCAGGCAATTCCACCATCGAACTGGGCAGTAGCCGTCAGTTTTCGGCCTACGTGCCTATCTCACCCAACAGCGTGACATGGACGGTGAATAATATTCCGGGCGGCAACACGACCTGGGGAACGATCAGCGGGGCTGGGTTTTACGTCCCACCAACAGTTGCCCCCGACAATAATGTGGTGACTATCATGGCCCAGAGCACGGCCTTTCCAGCTTCCGCGGGAACCGCCACCCTCAAGATCACGCGCAAGTATCCCTGGCTTTGGAGCGTGTACCCGTCGTCTCTCCAAACGGGAAACTACCAAGTAAGTCTCAATGGAGCCAATTTTGCGTCGGACTCAAAAGTTCAAGTGAATGGCGTGGACGTTACGACGACTTACGTCTCCTCAACGAAATTGATCGCGACCGGATCGACGGCCGCGCCGGGAAACATGGTGTTCGCTGTGCGCCAACCGGCTCCGGGTGCCGTGACCGGAAACACCGTCACTGTGGCCGTGAATGCCGCGACGATTGGCGTCACGATTTCCCCGACAGCCGCCAGTGTTTATCTCGGCGGCAGTGCGACATTTGTAGCGACTGTTTCGGGATCGGCGAACACAGCAGTGACCTGGTCGGTGAACGACATTGCGGGTGGGGCGCCCACGGTGGGCACGATCACGTCGGGTGGCATCTACACGGCGCCGGCGACGTTGCCGAATTCGAGCGTGGTAACCATCAAAGCAACGTCGGCAGCAGCGACCCAAGCGACTGCCTCGGCGTCTGTATCGCTCGTGGTCCCGCCACCGCCGGTGACGGTGGCTGTGTCACCTTCGACAACGAGTGTGGCTTTAGGTGCTTCACAAGCCTTTGCGGCCACGGTAAGCGGGAGTGCCAACACCGCGGTGACTTGGTCGGTGAACGGCGTCGTTGGCGGCAACGCCTCGCTGGGAATGATTTCGAGTGTCGGGGTTTACGTCGCGCCGGCATCCATGCCATCGCCCAACACCGCCACTATCCGTGCGACCTCGGTGGCCAATCCAAATTCCTACGGCCAAGCGACGGTGAGCTTGATCTCGATCCCCGTTGGTCCACCGCCCCCGGGTTTGCTGGCGGCAGGCCGGTTCTTGGAGCAATCCTCATTTGGACCGACACCAACAACCTTGGCGGCAGTGCAGCAGAGCGGTGTTGAAAACTATCTGGATACTCAGTTTGCCCTGCCAGAGACAGTGATTCCGACCCCAGCGAACAACGACATGGGAAGCTTGCGGCAATGGACTCTGTACAACTATGTCGTTGCGCCCGACCAATTGCGTCAACGCGTCGCTTATTCACTGGGACAGATTGTCGTTTGTTCGGGAAACAAGTTGGTTTATCCAAATGAAATGCTCCCGTGGATGCGGCTCCTGAGCCAGCACGCTTTCGGGAACTATCGAGAGTTGCTGCGGGACATCACGAAGAGTCCATCGATGGGCAAGTTTTTGGACTTGGCGAATTCCAACAAACCGGGTGGCAGTGGCGGGGCAAACGAGAATTACCCGCGCGAGTTATTGCAGTTGTTCACGATTGGATTGTGGGAACTCAACCAGGACGGATCGCAGATCAAGGATGTGAATGGCAACCCTATGGGCACATACGATCAAGCGACGATCACTCAGTTGGCGTTGGCCTTGACGGGGTGGACGTACGCCACGGCTCCCGGTGCGACGCCTCAGAACAACAATTGGGAATACTTCGGCGCGCCCATGGAATCGCGCCAGCAAAACCACTCCACTGTGGCCAAATCATTGCTGGGATCGACCCTGCCGGGGGGGCAGACGGTGGAGCAGGACCTGGAAACGGTGCTCGACATTTTGATGACCCATCCAAACACGGCACCATTCATTGCGACACGACTCATTCGCAGTTTGGTGATGAGCAATCCAAGTCCGGGTTACGTTCAGCGGGTTGCGGACGTGTTCGTGAATGATGGGTATGGAGTGCGAGGGAACCTCAAGGCGGTGGTTCGTGCGATTCTGACGGATGCGGAGTCTCGCAATGATTTAGCGACTGCGAATCAAGGGAGGCTCAAGGAGCCAATCCTTCAAATTGCCGGATTACTTCGAGCGTTGAATGGTCAGTTCAGCGCGAATCACGGGTTGTCCTACCTCTTTGATTACATGGCCCAATCCGTGTTGACGCCGCCGTCGGTGTTCAGTTGGTTTTCACCGATGTATCGGGTACCGAAGAGTGCTTTGTTCGGTCCCGAATTTCAGATTTATACACCCACTGAGGCCACATTGCGCGGCAACTTCTTCTATATGGCTCTTGGATCGAACGGTGGCGACATCACCATAGACCTGACCCCCTTCCAGCCTTACGGCAATGACATGGTGGGCCTGGTGGAGAAGGTGAACCAAGTACTTCTCTACGGTCGCATGCCAGGGGGCATGAAGACCGTGCTCATCAACGCGGCGACACCGGGTTACGACGCCAAGACGCGTATCGAAACAGTTCTCTACCTCACCGCGCTCAGCGGCCAATACGCAGTGCAACATTAAATTCTCCACCCATAACACCTCAACAACACGATCATGACACAACATCGCATCACCCGAAGGCAACTCATTGGTGGTTTGGGCGGCACGGCTCTTCTGGCGCGGCTCGGTCGCATCAACGCGCTCGCTCAAAATGCCCCCCCGGATTACAAGGCACTCGTTTGCATTTTTCTGTCGGGAGGCAATGACGGTCACAACACATTAGTGCCTCTGACTCAGTCGGAGTTCAACGCCTACTCAACCATTCGTGGTTCGGTGGCTCTTCCGGACAACAATGGGCCCTTGTTGTCGGTGGTCACTCCGGAAGGCGTTCCCTATGGATTGAACCCAGGTTTGGCGGCGATCCATCCGCTTTGGGCGCAGGGACGTCTCGCGATGCTGGCTAACACTGGAATGCTTGTTCAACCGGTCAGCCGCCAGCAATTCCTCGCCAATACGGTTCCGGTACCAACGAATCTGTTTTCGCATTCCGATCAGATTCAACAGATGCAGAGTGGGGTTCCATCGACGTCGGCGGCCACTGGGTGGGCCGCTCGGGCACTCGACGTGATTCAATCCATGAACGGGGCGTCGACATTTCCAGCGAGCGTTTCGATTAATGGGCCGGCGTTGTTTTGCACCGGCAGCGTCGTCCAGTCAGCGAGTCTGCTGCCTGGGTTCAACTTGGATGTAAATGGACTTCAACTTTGGCCCCAATCTGCGGCGGACGCTCGCAAGTTGGGGATTCAGCAGGTATTGGAATTCGACAGCGGCCTGGCGTTAGTGCAATCCGCCAATAAGATGCGGAAGGACGCTTTGAGTCTCAACGCCATGTTGACGGGAAGCTCAGCCACCATCTCGACGCCGTTCCCGGGGACCTCGATTGGCAATCAACTTCTCCAAGTGGCAAAAATCATTAAACTCCGTGGTTCAACCGGAATCAATCGACAGGTGTTCTTCTGTTCATTGGGCGGATTCGATACCCACGGGTCGCAGAGTTGGGAGCACTGGAATTTATTGCGTCAGGTATCGGAAGCAATGGCTGCGTTTTACAATGCCACATCTGAGATGGGCGTGCCTGAACGGGTGACGAGCTTTACCTTGTCTGATTTTGGTCGAACATTGCAGCCTAGCGGGGTGGGCACGGACCATGGTTGGGGCAATCATCACTGGATCATGGGCGGGGCGGTGCAAGGAGGCCAAGTGTACGGCACGTTCCCGACGCTGGCATTGGGTGGGCCCGACGATTCCGGCACTCGCGGCGCGATGATTCCGACCACATCGATTGACCAATACGGTGCGACGTTGGCATCCTGGTTTGGCGTTCCGGCCAATCAGCTGCCATCCGTATTTCCCAACATTGGGAACTTCGCGACCGCGAATCTTGGGTTCCTGGGCTGAGTTTGAGTCGCGGACGCCGCCAGCCCGACGGGGCTGGCGGCTTGAGTCATTCTCGATCCCAAAGCCAGCGTGGGTCGTACTTCCCATTGCCCACGCCGATGATGGGATCGCCTCTGGCGGCTTCGCCGGCATCGGTTTTGCCGGGGTAAAACTGGAATCCGATCCGGCTGACAAGCACCGCTTCGCCATGGCCATCGGCCCAGGCGCTAATGGCGCGTCCGCTGTGGCGTCCGACGACCCGATGCGGGTTGTTGACCGCATAATCCGGATGACTTGGGGTGAGGAAATACAATAATTGAGCTCCTCGGATCTCTTTCCATCGATCGGGATCCTTCTCAGAAGGATTCGAAACTCGCCCTGCGTCGGCAAAGACGACCGACTCGCTGGGTTTCTTGACACTGGTCAAACGCAAAGACCCGATCCGGTCACCGGCCCATGGGGAGTAGCTAAACTCAATATGATTCATCCCGATGCCAAACCGGCCTTTGCCTTGTGAACTGGGCGGCCCAGTTGGGATAGCGGTTTGGTTGGTACCGACAACGCTCGGGCAATCGGAAGCATTCTTGTTGGGGAGATACTGCCGGAGCAAATCCGGCCACCAAATCGTGGAACCCCGTGGCACGTAGGCGTCGGGAGGTGGGGTCCCGGGAATCTCCAAAGGAACCATCCGGTCCATGTTATCGTCGGCATACATGGTGAAGGCGATGCCGATCTGGCGTGAATTGCTCAGACAGGCGGCTCCGCGAGCCTTTTCCTTGGCCTTGCTGAGAGCTGGTAGGAGCATGCCTGCCAGGATGGCGATGATGGCGATGACCACTAACAACTCGATCAGGGTAAAACCGCATTGAACCCAGCGGCGAATAGCCCAGGCAGTGGGAGCGCAAGCTGGGCTGTCGACGAAATTTGAATGGTGGCTTTGCATAGTGATCCACAGGAGGACCTTCAGCTAGTTAGCGGCTCGTAGGATCTTGACGCAAGTCATGGATTTGAATCGGAATTGGGCGATGGATCGATGCATGGCCTGAGGATTCCAAAAATTCAGGTTGTGTTCCCGCACAGGCGCGCTTAGTTGGCGGTTCTATTTTTGCCGTGGCAACGAGTTACAAAATCATTGGAGCC
This sequence comes from Verrucomicrobiales bacterium, assembly GCA_005793375.1. Lineage (GTDB taxonomy): Bacteria > Verrucomicrobiota > Verrucomicrobiia > Limisphaerales > UBA9464 > SXSK01. Next base: position 6,121 of record SXSK01000081.1, read on the forward strand.
GATGGGGCGGAGTACGGACCGACCACCCTGGAAGAATTGCGTGAGTGGATTGAAGACGGCCGTGTCGGACAGGCCACCCTGGTTTGGAAGAATGACGAACGCCGATGGCTCGCCGCGGGCATGAGAGACGAGTTGCGCTGGGATCTCCCCGCGCCACCCCCCTTGTCGACCTCGGTTGGCGCCTTATCAAGGGCTGGGGATTTGGAGCCCGAGATTTCTAGGGATTCGGTCCGGCCAGCAGGATTTTGGATTCGCTTGGTGGCGTACTTTTTCGATCTCACGTTTCTGATTCTCTTGCTAAACGTGGTCTTGATGCCTTGGCATGATTGGATGAGCGACGTGCGCCGCCAGATCACCGCCATGAACCCAAACGAAATTTCTCAAGACGCGGAGAAGCTGATCCAATTTTACAAGCTCATCCTGCCGCCATTGTTTCTGCAATTTGGCGCGTACAGTTTGCTCAGCCTCGCCTACTATGTCGGATTCAATGGCAGCCAGGGAGCCACTCCTGGAAAATTCATGACTGGCCTCCGAGTGGAGTCAGCGGATGGTTTGCCCTTGGGATATCGTCAAGCATTCATCCGATTTAGCGCCGAGCTGCTGAGTTGGTTGGTTCTTGGGTTGGGCTACATTATGATTGCTCACGATCCCGCCAAGCGCGCACTCCATGATCGACTCACCAAAACTCGCGTCGTGCATCGCGTCTAAACCGGGTGGGCGTCTCGCCTTGAAACCCACCGACGCCAGTGTCGTTCCGGAATTGTTCCAAGATTGCTGTCCATGATCCGCCCGTCTTGCTGCTACTCCGACTCGTCTTCTGGATCCGGCTCCGATTCGGCTTCGGGTGTTTGGCCTGTGGCTTCCGCGATGGTTTTTTCGATCTCAGTTCGGAACGCGTAGCGGTGCGATGGCGTTAAGAGCAGCTTTTTGAAGAGTCCAGTTTTTCTATGAAGAATCAATTCGCGTCGAGAGGCGCTGATGGTGTTGGTCCAATCCTCGATATCCATCCAACGATAATGCCTGCGGGGCTTTGAAACTCGTATAATGTCTGTGTAGGGAATTCGACGAACCGTTAGGCCAAGCACGCGAATTCGAAACGCGGTCTTGCCGATCTGGTATTCTGCCTGGCATTTGAACCAGATGCGGAATAGCCATAAAAACACGAGGACTACGACACTAATGAGGCTCCACTGAATCACACCTATTGGATTGAGATACCCGGCGTTCTAGCGGGCCGAGTGGTTGAATGGAAGCGGCAACTTTTGTGCCCGTGCTCGATTCATTGGACTGGAATCTCATTCATGGTGTAAACTCCGACGTTATTCGCGGCGTCTTGACCGGATGGAGATCGGAGTTTGCTGGCTCGTATGGAATAAATCCATCCCCGCTTTAACGGTTCAGTGAGCAGGTCTGCAACTTGACCGTCGGGTTCGAGGTTGATTCGGCGGATATCCACGCGCCGCCGGTCCAGCTCCGGAGATCCGTACGCCCCAGTATACTCATACCGATACTGTTCGAGCTTCCAATCCGAGGGATTGTTCACCGAGGCCGGATCCACGGGCTGGGTGAAGACGACTCGAAAGCCAGCAGGCGCCACATGAATGGAGCATAGTTCCAACGGGAGATCACCCACTCGTTGGATGCGATACACCGCTCCGCGATCCGGTTGTCCCATCCAGTTTGGCATGGTGAGGCTGCCGACGTAGAGATGTCCCAAGGAATCGAAAGCCATTACCAGTGGCCCCAAAAGGCCGGAGCCCCAAAAAGGGAAGCAAGCTCCCTGGTACACACCGTTTACTTTCTCCACATTGGCTCGAAGAATGGCTCCGCCATTCATCAATTCAGCCATGAACAGCTGACCAGTAAATGGACCAAATTTCCCTCCAGTGTTTTCCCATGCGATGCCATTGATGGAACGCGCCCAATTGTAGGGTACCCAGACCGTCGCGGGAGTGGAGGGGTGATTGGTATGTTGGAGTTGGGCATGATTTGGGTACCCATTGAAGCTGCCCTGCACTAGATGTCCCAACTTGCTGGACCCGATCCATTCGCCCTGGTTATCGGAGAAGAACACCGAACCTTCCGGCCCCGTCACCCAACCCAGTGGATTCCGAAATCCCCAGGCGACTTCATCCCAACGCCCCATTGGGATGCCTTCATGTCGTTGGCCCGGCGTCCAACGCATCGCTGCACCAGAACCCGCCATGCGTTGGTTGGCATGCGGTGCAAAGCTGAGTAGGAACGAGCCAGTAGGCTCTCTTACCAATCCATATCCCCAATCATAGGCGTTCGCCACCGCGTGGGGCAGTGCCGCCAATCGCTCAAATCGATCCAGCAATCCATCGCCATTGCTATCCGTGATGCGGGTCAAATTGCGGCGGTGCAATACATGCAGTCCCGTGCCGTCGTGCTGCATCGAGAGCGCATCTTGAAATAAGCCCTGAATTCTGTCGCGAAATGGCGTGGAAACTTCCGATCCGAATCCAGATCCCGGTGGATCCAAGCTGACAATGTCACCATGCTTCAGTGAAGCGATGTAGATTCGGTCAGTCTTAGGATCGATTGCCATGGCGGTTGGCATGATTCGGTCCTCACCAGAAGCGGTCTTGGGCATTGGATAGCGGTAGGCTTGGTAACCTGGGCGCTGGAGTCCATGATGGTTTGTGATGCGATCGCCCGACGGAATCCAATCCAAATTTGCTGACGTTGAAATCGAGTTGCCATCGATGAAAGGCCCCGACCCGGGCAACGGGAACTTTAGGGTTCCAGCGGCTTCTGTTTCCAGTCGTAGTCTCAGATCGCTCGCCACAGCATTCCCACGTTCCGTCGTCCACGTTCCCTGTGCCTCAGGCAGCGGAAGCTCCAGGGTTCCGCCTCCTGGAATCGAGGTCACTTGCAATCTTAAGGATGCTTGGCGATCTCCATTCCGGAGGGGCAATGTCAGCGTTTGCGTGATCGAGATCTCCACGGAACGGAACCGGTAACGCCCTCGGATCAGGATACCCTGAGGCATACGTTGGTACTCTTCGAGCATGAACGATTGTGCGATTTCCCTGCCTTCCGCGGATTGGAGTTGGACCGTCAGATTGGTTGGTTGGAGCCAGGGAGTTCCTGCGAGTTGAAAACTGCGATTGCCATTCGGATTTCGAAGGAGCGTAGCGTTGGTAAATGCATGACGGAATAAACCGCTCGGGATGTCGAATACCGCTAAGTCTCCGGCAGCCGTAAGAATCGAAATCGATTCCACCCATCCCACTTTGGGAATCTCGACGGGGATTTGCCCGATGAGTGGTCCTTCGGATTCCGGCGGAATCATCACGGGCTCGGAGGGGCGTGGCTCCGGGCTTGGAGCCGTGGCGGAGTTGCGAAGATAACTCCAGATTGCTGCTTTTTGCTTTTCGGCATCTCCGCCGAGCAGTTCGCGTTGACTCACCGGTGAACCGCGCGCGAAGAAAGCTGGCATTGGCGTTCCTGGGTGGATTCGCTGTGGGTCTTCCAGCCAGCGATCAAACCAAGTCTGATGAAGACGCTTCCCCACCGACGCGAGATCAGGCCCCGCAGCGCTGGGGTCCGGTTCCATGAAAGCGCGCCCTTTCCATAAATGGCAAGCCACGCAGCTGTAGCCTTCAAACCCCACCAAGGTTTGCCCAACAGAGATCCATGACGGATCGTCGGCCTCCGGTTCTTGAGCCGGTATTTGGAAGGCTTCTCCGTCCGATTCTAAAATGGCCCGAATGAGCTGCGGTGTTTGCCCGCCATAACTTGGCATGCGGTAGGAGTACCATGAAGGACGCAACCCCGACACCCCATGGGCCACCACATTCGAAAGGTGCGCTGGTTGATATTTGGACCATGCATGCGTAAGCGCCGGCGTTCGTTGAAAGGGTAACCGCGCCAAATGCGCTGCCCAGACTTCCCGACCGATGATCTCCAGGGGCGAGGAACGGTCGGTATCTCTCGCGTGACACTTCTGGCACCCTGCGCGTTCCCATAGCACCTCACGATGATACCGCGTTGAGTGGTGTCCCCGCTCCGGTCCTGCCTGAAGACGAGCTTGCAACGATCGAATTTGATTCGTTGAGAGGTGGAATCGGCGATTTGCTCTGGCGCTCAGGCAGCCCCCTTGAAGATCGCGAATGGGCAGGCTTCGAACTGGGCTCTCATCGAGTCCGGGATGACACTGCCGGCAACCGTAAAGTTCTGATAAAGCACGGCCGGCATCATTTGCTGTGCCAACACCTAATCGGCGCACGGTCGCTTCAATCGTTGATTGCGCCGGTTCTGCAAGGAGGGGCTGCGGAGTCGTTGTCACATCCACTGAAGGTTTACCGGCTGTCGTGAGGAGGTAGGCCGCTAGGTTTCGGGCGATACTCGGGGTTGAAACGAGGTGGGGCATTCGCCCGTCCGGATAGCGACGATAGGGGTCCAAAAGGAACCCCGTCAGGGACTCGACCGAAAAGCGATCCTGGAGAGTCACCAGGGACGACCGCGGTACCAGGGAGGTTTGCATCGCTGGGTCCATGTCTGGAACGAGGTGACAGGCAATGCAGCCGAGGCCAAGAAAATGGTCTCGACCAGGGCGGTGGTTCGAAAGCGGCTCGTTTTGGGCAAGCGCGGGTCCTGTCTTATTGAGGAGATAGTCAGCAATAAGAATGGCTTTTGCTTGGTCCTCTGGGGTTTCGCTAAACAACTCGGGCATGATCGATCCGGGATGTGCGGATCGAGGCGACATTAACTTTCGGACTAACCAGCCTCGATCGACACGCTGACCCAGATCATGCAACGAAGGGCCTGGAGATCGGGGCTCCAATTCCGGAAACGTTTCGCGATGGCATTGGGCACAGCCGTAGGACAATGCCGTCCGACGCCCCATTTCCGCCGCTTGTTCCTGGGCCAGGCCCGACGGAACCCTGTCGATACGATGCTTCCAGCGCCAGGAAGGGATGGGTTCTCGCAAAAAATCATCCGACTCCCACCAAAGTTGCAGTCGCGAGCCTTCGGGGTTTGAGGACGATTCGAATTCAATGGCGACACGGTGCAGGCCTGGGGATACCGCCATACCCGGGGACAATACCCAATGCTGCGGATTCTCCCCAACCGTCTCTAATAGGACTTTGTCTTCTAGCTTCCAACGCAATCGACCAGCCACGTAGGCGCCCCAGCGGATGGGCTTGGCTTCGCGAATGTCGATCCATCCCGACCACTCAATTCGAAAAGGTCCGGGCGGAAGGCTCGGATGCACACTGTCCCGGGATCCAATTTCGGTTTGAAAGGCGATGGCGGGTTTGGGCTCGATACGGGCAACCTCACCTCGCTTATCTGCCTCTGCACGGTTCGGCAGGAGGGATCGGTATTCGGCAACAAGTCCGGGAGCGAATAGTGCTTCGGCAGCAGTATCGGCCGAGGTAGTGGTTTGCCCCCGGCATTGTGTCCACCCGAACCAAAGGCCGAGAACGACCCAAAACGTTTGCATTGTGGACATGCATGGAGACTACGAGCACAAGGCCGAATGCTGCAAGGTTCCCCCGCGCGGAGACGCGGAAAGAATTGAGGCGGCTGATTCAATTTTCCGCTGGGAAATGAGGACTCCATGGAGTTGCTCGGTCTTCGCCTCCGCGCCTCCGCGTGCTGAATTTCTTCCATTGAATTTCTTGCGTACAACCTGGGAAAAGGGAGACCTGAAGGGGGCACGCGGAGAACCGGCCCCGATATGTTTCCGCCGTTACCCATGTACCGATGAGAGAGGTGCTCTACAGTTTGACGTTCCGTCTTAAAGAAAAAGCCTCTCGAAGTTCTCCTTCAACTTCTCGGAGAGGGCAAGCTCTGGAAGACCTCGGACTTTGGCAAGGTACTTTCCAATCGCAGGCAAGTTGGCGGGATGATTCCAAATCGTTCCCCTTCGGTCGATCGCCGAAAATGGACTCAGCGAAGGGGGAGGGACTTGGTCGGGCGCGTCGGTTTCGATCAAGAGTCGATCCAGAGGTACATCCATAAATGCCTCGCGCCTTCGGCTCTTGCGATCGTGCGCGAAATAGCCTGGGAAACTGAAGTGGGCTCCGAGTTCGACAAAAATCGGAACCATTTCTCGAGAGCCTCCATAGCTATGCAACAAGAAGCCGCGATGCAGTCTGGTCTGCTCGCTAAGAAGTTCATGGAGCCGTCCGAATGCATCGAGACAATGAATGCTAGCCGGGAGTTGATAGTTGCTAGCCAGTTGGAGTTGCCAAAGGAAGACGTCTTCCTGCTCTGGCATTTCCGGTGGTGCACCGACAATTCCCGGGGCGACCTTTCGTAATCGATCCTTTGATTGATTCAAAATCCAACGATCGATACCGATTTCACCGATCACAGCGCCGGGGATTGTTTCGAGAAACCGGATCAAACGAGACTGCCATTGAGCGGTACGTTCCCCGACATACCAGGGGTGATAACCGAACGCTGGGATAACGAAACCGGGATAACGTGCCGCCAAATCCGCCACTGGTTGCCAGTCGGATTCACAACAATCATTGACTACCATCGCTCGGACACCCGCATCTCTGGCGACATGTACCAGTTCGTCTCGACATAAATCCAGGCGCTCATCCTGGAGATGATTATGGGCATCGAACCACTCCATGCATCAGGGGGAAGCCGCCGAATTGGGATTTGATACACCACCTTGCATCGCGGTGACTTTCGCTTCGACGGTATGCTGTCGTGCAAATGACTGAATGCCTTCCGCGATACGTTCCACCGTGCGGCGGCGGTTTTCAGCCAACGACTGCGTGAGGCGCAAGTCGTCGACAAATAGAGGGGGATTCGCCACAACCTCCTCCGGCAACGCGCCGCTGTAGAGCTCGCAGAGCAATCCCGCCACCGCTTTGAGCGTGACCGCATCCGAATCGAGCAGGAATTCACAGCGACCATTCTCCAAGAGACGCGCCACAAACCAAATTCGAACCTGACAGCCTTCGACTCGGTTGACTGGAGTCTTGAGTGGATCCGGCAACCAGGGACGTTGGCGCGCATGATCGACGCAGGCCATGAATCGTTGCTGTGGATCGGGCATGGCTCGCAATTGAACATAGAGTGCCTCATAGCGCATAGCGAGGGGGACGTCTCGTGGCAGCGCTAGATCGGCCTTCGTCGCGGGCGAAGGGGTGGAGCCGCGACTTGCGGACGACGATGTGTGCTGTGACTTCAACGGTTCACACCACTGTGACAAGAAAACGGGTGTGCGGCAACGGCGCGAATCTACGAGAGCACATATGAATAAACCAGAGGTAGAATCCGAGGTATCGGGATCGCCCTTGTTCTTTCGAGGAAGGGGTGCGTAGGCTGACCACGTGCCTACAGTTTCGCGCCGGTCCTTTTTGATGATGTCCGGTCTTGCCTCGATGGGCGAACGGTGTTACCACCCCAATGGGTTTCAAGGAGTCCGCATTGGGGTGTAGTAAATCTTGAACAGTTCGTGGCGACCTTCGGCTGAAGAGCGGGACAGGGATCTGCGCGCATGTTTCGGACCTGTTGGTGAGGAGCC
>SXSK01000082.1 GCA_005793375.1 Verrucomicrobiales bacterium
GGCTCCTCACCAACAGGTCCGAAACATGCGCGCAGATCCCTGTCCCGCTCTTCAGCCGAAGGTCGCCACGAACTGTTCAAGATTTACTACACCCCAATGCGGACTCCTTGAAACCCATTGGGGTGGTAACACCGTTCGCCCGCACCAACTCTCCATCCAGCCAACGATCCAATTCCTCCGCCAATTCTGCTGCCGATGCATAACGATCCTGAGGTGCTTTTGCCAGGGCACGTTTCAGCACCGCATCCAAATCCAGATCGATCGTCGGGTCCAGCGCGTGGGCCGAGGGAACGGGACTTCTTTGTATGGCGGGCAACAATCGTTCCAGGTCGCCCTTCCCATAGGGTGGGCTACCCGTCAGGAGTTCATAGAGCAACGCTCCCAGACCATGCACATCCACTGCCGTGGTGAGATGGACGTCGCCTCGAACCTGTTCGGGAGCCATGTAAGCGGGTGTGCCGGCGATCCAACGCGGGTCGCCGCCATCCACCCAATGGGCCAAGCCAAAGTCGGTTAACTGAGGTTCGCCCTGGTCGTCCAGTAATACATTGGCCGGTTTCAGATCCCCATGAATCAAGCCGCGCTGATGGGCATAATGAACCGCTCGAGCCAGTCGTGCGACGAGCGCAGCCACATGTCGGAAGTCAGGTCGTGGATGCTTTCCACGGTAGTCCGCCAGAGTGCCCCCCTCGAGTAGCGCCATGGCGAAGAATGGTTTGCCTCCCCATTCTCCCATTTCATAGAGCGGTACGATGTTCGGATGCACCAATATCGCCGCAGCAGCCGCTTCGTCACGAAACCGATCCAGTGTCCGCATGTCCACTCGGGAACCAGGCCGCAGGGTCTTCAACGCGACCAGGCGATTCAATCGGACGTGCCTCGCCCGCCAAACCACACCCATGCCACCGCGCCCAATTTCGCCCAACAATTCATAGTCCTCCGGTCGACCCCCGGCTCGATCCATGGGGCGTGTGGAATCCATCGGACTCGGTATGCCCGAAGGCCTGAGACTATGGAGGATCAAGCAGTCCGGACACAATCCCCCGAGGACGCCCCCAGAACGGGGCGCTCCGCAGGTGGGGCATCGGTCGAGATCCGATCGGCCCGAGGACTGGGAATTCGTCATGGACAACAAGGACTACTGGGATTCTTCGGAATCGAACTCAAGACATTACAGACGACCGTTCGAAACCTTATCAGCGGCCGAAGAGATGCCGCCATTCCTCGGCCAATTCTTCAGGATTTGACACGGTCTGCTCCACGGCTTGTCGGATTAATTCCCGATACCGATGACGGAGCCGATGAACCGCCACCGCCACCGTGCTTGGTTTCCAGCCCAACTCGGCCGCAACGCGCTGGTAATCCCCAACGTCGGTTTCACTGGCTAGGAATGGCTTGAGGCAGGAAAAAATCTGGGATTTGCCTGCGGCCTGTTGCTCGGCCTCCATTTGCTTGAGCCCGTTGTCCAGCAAGTAGACCAACCAGTGGCGATCGAAGGCATGGTCCGGCCTTGCCGTATTTACCGGCTCAATTTCGTAGCGCGATTCCGCATCGAGCGCATCGATGGAAATTGGCACGATACCGCCGCCACGCCGCTGTGCCCTCTCGCGATCCCAGGCATCTGCTAGAAAATAATCGAGCGCGCCCAATAAATAGGATCGAAATCGCCCTTTGGTTGAGTCGGCAGCCCCGAAGGAATTCCGCCGCAACAGGCAGGCAAAGAAATCCTGCGCAAGGTCTTGAGCTGACGTTGGGGCATGGCCCCGTCGACGGATCTCGGCATAAATGGGATACCAATACAGACGGCAAAGAGTCTCCAGGGCTTGGGCACGGCGATCGGGATCTAAAGCGCCCGCATGCAGCACCACGCTCCAATGCGTGGTGCCAAACGCTGCGCGAGAGCCTTGGGGGACGTGAGTGTCCGATGGCGACATATCCGGGCCCATGATTGGGACAACTTGAGTCTTAAGTCGGAATTTCTCAAGGATTCCCGCCGCGGTCTATCTGAGTGGGGCGCCTCTCCGAGTTGCCGACATTTGGAGATGGGTCAAGCGAGGCCTATGGATGAATGTAGAGGGCACCCTAGGTCCGGAGCACTTCGCGATGAGAGAGTCGGCCGCCACCCGTGGCGCGGTTTTTCATCCCACGCCTACTCAGGGCTTCAATCAGGAAAGTTTCGTGGCGATGTCGCCTATTTTTTTCATGGTGAATGAGTTTCTGATTGGAACTTTTCTAAATTATGCCTATACAGACATATAGATCGCTGTCGTGACGTTCCGAACGTATGACGGCATTAAAGTTTGGGGCGTCGTTTTTAGGTTTTGAATTGAAATTGCCGTGAAATTTCATCCAGCCGTTTACATCGTGCTCGTGGTGGCGGTGCTGGGCCTTTTCCGGGCGTTCACTCAGCAGGCACCTGTCCTGCAGATCCGGCCGTCGACGGCTCAGGAGGTGCAGGTTTCGTGGCCTGCCGCCGCCACGGAAGGGTACCAACTTGAGGAAGCGGTGCTCGTCCAAGGTTTGCCGACCTGGGTGCCTAGTCCGCTGACTCCGGCTTTGCAAGGCGACTCGCGCGTCGTGACGATTGGCGTTTCCGGGAACAGCCGGTATTTCCGGTTACGTGCCTCCGGAACACTTCCCCTGACCGTGGTCTCAACGGTATCCCCGCCAAATGGAGCACACGATGTTTCGGTGACTCGAGAAACCATCTTCGAACTTTCCGCGCCCCTCGCTGCGAATGCGACCTTCGAAAATACCCGCCTCTTTGCGGAGTCTGGCGGTCGACGGGTTTTGTCTCGGGCCGAACTTTCTCAGGAACGCACCCATCTCAAGCTGTTCTATTTGGAAGATCTTCCGCCAGGCAGTCGCGTTCAGGTCACTCTGGATGGCAATGGGCTCAAGGATGCGGCGGGTCGCGACCTGGATGCCGATGGGGATGGCAAACCGGGAGGTATTCGATCGCTGTTTTTTGATACGTTCAGCGCTGCCCCTATCAGCGGCACGGCGGTCATTGGCAAGGTTTTCGCCTCCGATCCAGCTCCTGGCAATCAGCCTGGTGAATTTGTCAACCGCCCGCTCAAAGGCGTTATCATTACCGTGGACGGGGCTGAAGAGACCATGCGAGCGGTGACCGACGATACCGGGTCGTTCAAGCTGGATCCCGCTCCCGCCGGTCGATTCTTTGTGCATGTGGACGGGCGGCCCGCTGTTGGTAGTCAATGGCCCAATGGCAGTTATTATCCGTTCATTGGCAAAGCCTGGGAGGCTGCCGCTGGCCGAAAAGACAACTTGGCGGCCGGGAATGGTGAGATCTTTCTGCCCTTGATCCAACAGGGAACCTTACAGTCGGTTTCCACGACGGAAGATACCTCCATCAAATTCCCGGCAGATGTCGTCGCCAAGAACCCGGCGCTCAAAGACGTCGAATTGATCGTGCCGGCCAATTCACTGTTTGATGATAAGGGAACCCGCGGTGGTCGTGTCGGGATGGCACC
>SXSK01000083.1 GCA_005793375.1 Verrucomicrobiales bacterium
CTCCTCACCAACAGGTCCGAAACATGCGCGCAGATCCCTGTCCCGCTCTTCAGCCGAAGGTCGCCACGAACTGTTCAAGATTTACTACACCCCAATGCGGACTCCTTGAAACCCATTGGGGTGGTAACACCGTTCGGTGCGCCAGGAGCTTGCCCAAACCACCCACCTCAGGCAGGCCACAGACATATACCGCCGCCCAGATGGATCCGACCATGGCAACACCGAATTGGACGAGGTCTGTGAGCAAGACCCCGGTTAAACCGCCCACCATGCTGTAGGCCACGGTGATCACTGCCGCGATGCTGATCGTCTGGACGGGCGTTAGATCGAGCATGACATTGCCAATCTTGATGGCCGCGAGCGTGACATTGGCCATGACAATCAAATTGAAGAACACCCCGAGATAAACCGCACGAAAGCCGCGCAAAAAGGCCGCGGGCTTGCCAGAGTAGCGCAGCTCATAGAACTCGATATCCGTGAGGACATTGCTCCGGCGCCAGAGTTTGGCGTACAAAAATACCGTCGTGGTTCCCGTCAGCAGAAATGCCCACCAAACCCAGTTTCCATAGACGCCATCGCGCCGAACAATGCCCGCCACGAGGTTTGGTGTATCTGTGGCAAATGTCGTCGCGACCATGGATGTGCCCAGGAGCCACCAAGGCATCGAACGGCCCGAAAGGAAATAGCTGTTGTAGTCCTTGCTCGCATTGCGGCCGACAAACAGGCCCAGTCCAAGGTAGACGGCGAAGGCCACCGCCATGATGATCCAGTCGATCGTGGTAAGTTGCATGAAGCGTGTGGGGATAGGAATGCCATGTCGCCAGGATTCGAACCAGCGAGAATATACGTGTCTGGAGGAATTTGCGACTGATGGAAGCTGCTGGAGCCACCCGGACTGGCCGAGTAGAGTCGGGGTGTGCGCATTCGATTCTTGCTTGGGCCCGCAGGCAGCGGGAAGACCTTTCGGTGTCTTGAGGAGATTCAAACCCAGCTTGCTGCACAGCCGGATGGTGGTCCGATGGTGCTATTGGCACCCAAACAGGCCACGTTCCAGCTCGAGCGCCAACTGCTGGCAAACTGCCAACTCGGAGGATACGCTCGTCTCCGAATCCTGAGCTTTGATCGCCTCGCCGAGTTTGTCTTGGATCAGTTGAACTGCACGGAACCTCGGTTATTGGCAGAAGAAGGCCGGGTCATGGTCTTGCGGGCACTTCTCAATCGGGAACAGGAACGACTTCGCCTCTTTCAAGGATGCGCCCGGCTCCCGGGTTTTGCACGTCAACTCAGTGAATTACTCCGAGAACTCCAACGACATCAGATCGGGCCCGCGGGCCTGCTCGATCTCGCCGCACACCGTGAAACGCCCGCTTCCCTAGCCGCAAAACTCCAGGATACCGCCCAATTGTTGCACGGTTATCTGGCATGGTTGCAGGAACACCAGTTGGAAGACGCCGATCGGTTGCTCGACGTCGCGGTCGAGGCCCTGGACGCCATCCCAGGGCGCGCAAATGAACCGCTGATCGAGGCCCTCTGGATGGATGGCTTTGCCGAGATGACGCCCCAGGAAATGGCCTTGCTGACCGCTGTGACGCGCCGATCGAATACGGCCACGCTCGCATTCTGTCTCGACCAAGCTCCCGAAGATCCGTCGACGTGGTTTTCTGCCTGGGGCATGATCGGTGACACATTCCGCAAGTGCCATGCAGCGGTGGAGGCCATTCCCAATGCCACCATCGAACTGACTCGGTTGGAACGAGACTCGACCCGCGATCGATTTGGCTCCAATTCAGTGCTGCGCCATATAGAGACCCATTTTGCCCGCCCGCGTCCTGCTGCCTGGGGCAACACGATACCCCAAAGCCCGACCACCAAAATTCACCCGGGATGGGCAAACACGGAATTCAACTTTGATGCCCCCGACTGGCGTCAGTCGATTTCTGTCTGGCAATGCGCCACGCTGGACACCGAGGCGCATGCTGCCGCCTGCGAAATCTGGCGCCATGTGCGGGCCGGCGGGCGTTTTCGTGAAATTGCCGTCGTTTGCCGATCGTTAGAACTCGTTGCCCCGGTATTTCGCCGGACATTCCACCGATACCAAATCCCCTGTTTCATCGATCAACGATCTCCGGTGAATCACCATCCTCTTGCGGAGTTGACCCGCAGCCTATTGCGCACACTGGCTTACGGGTGGCGTGCCGAGGATTGGTTTGGGGTGGTAAAATCTGGACTAGTTGGCCTGGAAGAGTGGGAATCGGACCGTCTTGAAAATGAAGCCTTAGCCAAGGGTTGGGCCATGCCCTTTTGGAAGTCAGGAGCGGCCAACTGCCCACCCGAAACCGAACGACTTCGACGGCATCTGATCACGCCAGTCCTGAGCTTCGAATCCAACATTGGTTCGTCCCCCACGGGATCCCAACTTGGGCGCGCGATCCGGGAATTCTGGTTGAAATTCCAAGTCGATCAAACCCTGTGCCACTGGGACCGCGAAACGATGGTTGCAGATGCGACAGCCCCAGACGCCGGGACGTTGCATGCCACCATTGGACGCCAACTCGATGGATGGCTGTCCGAACTTGTCCGGGCATTTCCACACGAGCATCTCCCCCTCACCGAATGGATACCCATTCTCGAAAGCGCTCTCGCCGGGTTGACTGTGGGACGCGTCCCTCCCGCGTTGGATCAAGTCCTCATCGGCGCCATGGATCGGTCCCGCAATCCGGATCTGCGACTCACGATACTGCCGGGATGGAATGAGGGCGTCTTCCCAGCCCCCGCAGGTCATGCTGGAATTTTGTCGGAAACGGAGCGGATGGCACTCGAACAATTGGGGGCAAAGCTCGGCCCGACGCCAATCCGGCGACTGGGGCACGAACGTTTTTACGCTTATATTGCACTGACTCGCGCTCGGGACCGCGTCGTCATCACTTATTCGGATACCAACCATCGTGGCGACACCCTTCAACCATCACCCTTCGTTTCGCATCTTCAACGATTGTTTCCCGAACTCAGAGCCACCCGCTTCAACGAGGCGGAATTGAAACCCATGGTACCGCGGACGAAGGAGTTACTGCCGCGTCTCGAATTTCAATCCGTGGTTATTCCGCCTCCTGGCCAGGAAGCCATCGATCCAGCACTCGCCCGATTGTTCTACGGGGACGTGCTCAGGAGTTCCGTGAGCCGACTCGAACAGTTCGCTTCGTGTCCATTTTTATACGCCGTACAATCCGGATTGCGGTTGGGTGAACGCAAGCGCTTCGAAATGGACGCTCGCGAACGCGGCAGTTTCCAACACGAAATTCTGGCTCGTTTTCATGAGAGTATCGCCCGTCGACAGCAACGATGGCGTGACGTGTCGATTCCTGAGGCGCGTGCGTTGGTTCGTGAACTCAGTGAGACCGTTGCCGCCGACTTCCGACATGGCCTGGCGTGTCACAATGGTGCCGCCATTTTCTCGGCGCGGCATCTCGCCTGGCAGTTGGAGGAACTGATCTCAGAGACACTGGCTTGGATGCCTGGTTATTCGTTCGATCCGAAGTGGTCGGAACTGGAGTTTGGATCCAGCCGCTCAACCATACCCGCGCTGGAATTGGATCTGGGGGAAGGACTGAAACTGCAACTCGAAGGCAAGGTGGATCGGATCGACGTGGATGAGCAGGATCCTGAGAACATCAGGGCGGTGGTGATGGACTACAAATCGTCGCTGCAATCTTACCATCCCGTGCTCGCCACACACGGTATCCAAATGCAATTGCCCGTTTACCTGGCGGCACTGAGTGTCCTGACCATTCCAGGCGTTGGCATGCTTAACCCATCAGGAATGGGTTATATCAGTCTAAAACCAACCACCCAGAGGAGCGCCGATCGTCATTCGACAACCGGGGGTTCTAACGAACCACGCTTTGCTATCCGGGGGCGATTCAGCTTGTCGATTCTGACCGGTCTCCAACGGTCAACGGCAGAAACCACCAAGCCCCCATTCCGAGTGGACCTCAAACGGGATGGTACACCAAAAAAGCACAGCGACATCCTGCTCGCGGCCGATTTTGATGTGTTGATTGCACAGGTGTTCCCTCTTCTGGCACGACTCGGAAAGCGAATTCTGAATGGTGAGACTGCTGTTTCACCCTACCGCAACGGCGCTGAAACCGCCTGCGACTTCTGCGACTTCAAGGGTGTGTGCCGTATTCGACCTGAAACATTCCACTTCAGGAGTCTAAAAACTACCGGCTGAAGAGAAAATGCCCCCGAGGGTTCCTCAAGTTGCCACGCAGTTGTGTTCGCGCAGGCGCGCCATATTGGCTTCAACACCGTTTAAGTAATCATTGGTGCCACTCGGAATCGGCTTGGCGAGGAAACGGTAAAGACCCAGGAAATCCCGGTCCAGCTTAGGGCGTACATAGCGCTCCCAAAATGCCGGGGTCTTGTGCATGAGATCCTGAGCACTCGAAAACCCACTGAGCGACGAAGCCGCTCCGGGGGTGAAACGCGATGCTTCCACAAATTCCTCGTACAGAACCGGAAGCTTATCAACGTAGTCCAGCGCTGCCATCTGACCCAGGAGATCGGCTGTGCCCAGGGCATAACCCAAAATCCGTTCCTCCTCGTTTTGAAATTGGATGGAGGACACATCGCCGTCCACGCCAGTGCATCGGATCATGTTGTTGACTCCGCGAATTTCGGGTCCAAGAAAACCCTTCGTCGAGAGAAACTCCTCGGCAAATTCACAGCTTCTCGAAACATGAGTGAGTGTGTATTTGGCACCCGTCCCTTCCAAGTCCCCGCGATGCTTCAGGTAGCCGGTGTAGTGTAGAAGAATGGCGAGCAATCCTAGTTCGTAGATGCGTTGTGATAGCACAGGGGGTTCACCCGCTTGAAAACGACCGCGCAACAAACTGGACAAGCAGAGTGTCCCTTGAAGGGTATGCTCGAAATCGTGGTACCGAGCATCAATTGGAAGGTAGCCCGAGAGTCTGCCAGTGAAGCAGTCGACGGCCCATCCAAACGCCTGTGCGACAAATAGCGGCCGCCGGTCTTTAAACATCAGCCGGTAATCGGACTGCACTTGGGCAGCAACCGCCAAGGCATCTCGTGTATCCACCGTCAGCAACATCTGGATAAACGATACGTTGTTTCGTCGCATGTGCACGACTTTTTGAGGACCGCAAGCCGGATGCCAGCCTGACAGAAAAGAACCACGCAAGGTCAAGCCGACCCTATCGATTTAACCCACAAACACGAATTGAGCGCCATCCATGGGCTCAACCCTCTGGACGTCGACCACTGACCTCCACCTTAAGATCTTGCGTCAACCCAAGGATGGGCGTGCGTCTCTCTAAGTTGAAAAGATCCGCCATCTCATCCGGTGAGTCACGGCTTCAATCTCCGTCACGTGGCTGGAAATCCTCATTCCTGAGAATTCTCAGCCCCCGAATCCCTACCTGCGCTTCTCCGAATTACCGGCGTCGCATGGGATGCTGGGGGGGAAAGCGGTAGAGCGCTGCCGCGCTACAAATCTATAGGGTCGTGCCACTCGAATGGCAGCGCCTATGGAGCACGGCGGCCCTCCACCGCTTTTGGGGAATTCCCGGGACGACCCGTCTCCAAATGTCGGCAATTCGGAGAGGCGCCCAATCCCTACCCCAGTCGAAATCACGGTTGAGCAGGCGTGATAAGTCGATAGAACCTGCCCGCGGACTGAACCTCCTCAATATCAGGGATCTCCACTGTGCGGGTTGCTGCTGCAGCCACGTCTTGAAGTTTTCTCCATTCCGTTCCATTCCACACACCATTTCGAACCTGCACCGAATAGGTTCGACCGCTCGTCGCCAGGAAACTGAAACGCGCCTTGCCACCCACGATCATGAAATGCAGACCAAAGCGGCTGAGAGCATCTTTAGGATCGGTCCCCAAACTAAACTCCATCAAGTTGTCATCGCCGTCGGCGTCAGCGTCGGCATCACTATCGCTGACAGAATGGTCCGCCATTTCCTGAGCCGTGAATCGCTGAGCTGCCCAAAAGGAGTATCGTGATGTATAACTTCCAGGAGAACCGTGGAGCGTATCGCTCTCCATCCACAACCAGGGATTCGCCATCTTGTTCCAGGCCGCCTGTGAATCCACCAAGACGATGGAGCGACCTTTGCCCTGGGTCAGAGGAAGGTGTTCGGTGGGATACCGAAAATCCAAAACGACTTCGCCATTGTCCACGATCCTCAGCTTCTCACCATTGTTGTCGAGGCGCCCAGAAAAACGTCCGCCGATAGGGATGCCTTGTCCGTATCGCGAACGGAAAGCGGCGGGGTTACGCACCAGAACCAGAGTGCCTCCGGCGACGAGATTGGTATTGAATGCTTCGTAGAGATTGGTGTTAAACGCGTCGAATCGAAACTCGATTCCATCGGCGAAGCCGACTCGGCTTAGATCCAGCGTAATATCGCCGGAGTTGTGAAGTTCAACGAACTCAAAGTCCTCGGCGGCATAGGGACTTCCTTTAGGTGGTGGCATGGGATCGAATTGGATTTCTGAAATTCGCAAGAATCTCTGCGCCGTCGTCGGGTTGGGATGGAGCGTCAATTCGGTGACCAATCGCGATCCCTCCAGTAGCTGCACCCTGCCACCACGCGCCGACAAATGACCTCGATAGGCGCCCTGCACAAACAAGCCTTGTCCGCCTCGGGGATTTCCGGTGCGCGCGCGAAAACTCACGACATTGGGCGAAAGATACAGCGAACCATTCGCCGGTAGTACGGTTCCCGGTATAAACCGATGTTCGATATCCCCTTCGATGCGCCAAGTTGAAATATCCACCGCCACCGTATTCGGATTGCGGATCACCAGGTACTCTTCGTCGGAATTCCCACTCGACGGCGTTACTTCGTAATCTCCAAACTGCAATTGCGCGGTTGGGGATTGGGCGGCGGGTATTGTTCTGCCGGCCCCAGCTTGCGAATACAGATACTTTCGGCGGCCCGGTAGATAGGTATTCGTGAGAATAGCGACCGCTTGAGCAAGGGTTTGTTTGGTGCCCCAAGTCGGCCACTTTTTGAAATCCAAGGCGGCGTCAGGCTCGGCTTGATACGCCAGTTCAGCGATCCGTTTCTCGTAATAGCGCAATTCTGGCGGCGTATTCGTGGGCTGCAGCAACAGGTCCATCAAGCTTCGAATCCGACGGTTGTACATCGACAAGAACTTGGAGTCTGCGAACAGCGCCCCAACCAGCGAGTTGTTTTCTCCGATCCGCAACCCGTTATCCAAGAACATCCGGTCTTCTTCGTAGGCCTTTTCCCCCGTCCAATTTCGGCCAAAACTCAGGTCTTGATCCCACGGAAGCCATTTCCATTCACCCGTACCTTCGGTGTCGCGATAGGCGTAGTAATTCTTGTGACAGCAATCCACGTTCCCAGTGAGAATCATGATGGCCAGGTAATTCACCATCCCGGGAATATCGACATTGTCATATAGGAACTGGCCTCTCGCCGCCCCGGGGCGGGTCACACCTCGATACAACTCGACCAAATCGGAATTCAGTTCGGTCTTGCGAGTCTTCTTCTCCGCCGAGCCGGCTCCCGAAAAGGTGTCGTACATTTTGTAAAGCGCACCACGGGGTGAAAGTCCCACACGTTCCAAATACTCTTCATCGCCATCCTCCACCAGATGCCAATCTCCAAAAAACTGGGCGTTTCGCTGGATCCGCACAGGAATGACGAAGTGGTAGGCGAATCCAGCGTCTCGATGAGTTTCGTAGGCGAGTACATTGCGCATTTTGGCTTTGTCCGGCCAGGTTGTCAGCAGATTGATGTCATCCACGCGGGGCGAACCCGGCTCATACTGAAAGCCGTTTCCACGATTAAAGTCCACATTGTAGCTGTGCTTCGGAAAACTCGCGCTGGATTGTCCGTGCAAGTCGACCAGAACATTGTCGTAGAACTGCCCGAGATAGTAAAAGGAACTTCGCGCTCCGCCGCTGGTGTCCGCGGCTCCCACGGGGTTAGGCAAGAACCAATGCATGACTGGCAATCGGTTCGTTAGCGTGACATCGTGGTGTACCGTGCCGAAATACCGGGGCGAATTCTTAGGATCGGAGTACGCGGGGTAGCTGTTGGTTTTCCCGTCGATGTCCGCCGCAGTAATGGACCATCGAATCATTTGACCGTTGGTGTGACTGTTCGATGGGATGTTGCCGCCATACCATCCGTCGCCCGCAGCCCCATCCTCGTGACTCCCATCATCAAACATCACGGTGGAAACTTCGTTGCTATACATAATGCGCCATTTCAATGTGACCTGGGCGATATCCCGAAAGGTTCGGGTCACATGGGCGTTGATGTGCAAATTCTCGCCATCCTTGGGTTCCTTGGGGTGATGATCCACGTCCAACACCACGGGCCCCAATTTGGAACTGCCCGTCCCATTGATGGTTCCAGGAGTGGGCGGCGTCATGTAGAGAAACTGGCCACCTTCGAGAATCGAGCGCGAGGCAATCAACTCGGCCGAGAGGAGGAAGTCCGTGTCGCTACTGGCGACGTTCAGCCCTTGGATCGCCAACAGGTTCACCCCGGGCCTCAAAGCGCCAAGTCTCGAGGTGAGATCCAATTCCTTAAATGTTGCCGCTTCTTGATCGGATCTCGCCATAGTCGCTGCGGAATTCCAAGTCAAAGTACTGGGGGCATTGTCGTGTCCCACTTCCACGCCATTGATCCAGGCCACATAGCCATCGTCGTACTTGAGCCGTAGAATGAGTCGTTCGAAAAGCGAGGGATTCTCCACGGAAAATGGAATTCTCAGCCAGGCGCTCGCGTTCTTGTTCAGCATTCGAGGTTCAACCGAGGTCGCTATGCTCGAATCCAAACTCGAGAGCACATGGATTCGCGCCGTCAGCAGAGTCGAGTCCGCGTCATCGTTGGCGCTGTTGCTCAACCCGACCGGGCTCAACAAAAAATCGATCGGATCACCCACCGAAACTGCCGTAAGCACCAACGTGTTGGCGATGATCGTGCTATTCGTCCCCGCAACCACCAAGGTTTCCTTGGTCACACCCTTCTGAGCGATCCGAAAGGTCACGCCGCCACCGCCGGTCGCGATCTTCTTCAATGTCCAATCGATGGACAAGGTTCCCGCCACGGTGCTGATCCATCGACGCACCGGCCAGTGTTCGTGGTTAGTTGAATTGGAGGCATTGGGACGCATCAACTCGGGCCCAATCTGGGTCCATGGTGGGTTGAATGGAGCCCATCGCCACACACTGCCATTCCAAAAATTGTCGGCACCATGGCTCGCGCCTTGATGCGGGAACGGTGTGAAGTCGGCGACTTGATAGGTACTCGTCGGATCGGTCGATTTGTTGTAATACCCATAGACCCAACCTTCGGTCCTTTGGGTTCCTGAAAAATCCGCAACGGAATCGGTGATTAGACTGAGTTCCGGGGCATTGGCGGTTTCCTCAAAGCCAACGCCCATCTTGAGCTCATCCCAGGCGGAATCGTCGGTGTCGATGTTCCGCCATATTGGGTCCAAAACGTCATTCTGCGGGGAGAGAAATCGGGCGGTGCTGCCCTCGGGAACCAGCAACGTGGTTTCCAGACGAATCGGAACTCCAAACGAAATGTCTGGAACTTGGATTGGGAAAGGATTCGGCGTTTCTGATTCAACCGTGGAGCCATCCGGGCGCGCGAGCGCCAGATAGTCGCCGTCCGCATCCAAGCGAAAATTGGAGTGAAGCGGCGCTCCTGCAATGGCTCGGTCTTTGCCGGACAAAAAGACCATAAGGTGCCGCTGTGGCGGAATGTTCGTGGATGGGAATCGCCATTGTTTGAGGTTTTGAGGGTCGTCCGTCAGATGCCAACCCGTCATGTTCACTGGCTCAATCCCCGAATTGAACAATTCGACCCAATCAGGTCGGTCGCCGTTCTCATCCAGGAACCCTCCATGGTTTTGCGCCATGAATTCCGTGATTAAGACTGCCGCACGGCCGGAAATAGGCATCGTGCAGAGCAGCATCCCGACAAGAACCATGAGGCGAATCAGTGTCTTTGACATGAGTAGAGTGCCACTAATGTGCGCTTCCCCGGAGCCCTTCACAAGCGACACTTCTGCGGGAGAACCGGTTCTCAGGGGACTCCCGAACCCCGAACCGCCTAAAGCAGAAGCTCCGAACACCCCACAGACAGGAATCTGCTGTGCTCGAAGTAGACGCTGGGCCTCAACGCACCGGATGAAAGCCGATAGCCTTGAGCCGTTGGCGTATGTCGTCGATTTGACCACCGTTCAGGGGTCTGACGGGACGTCGGAAGTGCGGTGATGAGAATTTACCAAGGAGCCAACGCGCCACTTTCATCCGCTGGTGAGCACCGCAACCCGGTTCACCAAAGTTGTAAATAATCCGTGCTAGAGGCGCGACAGTCTGTTGAGCCTTTTTGGCTCGGGCCAGATCTCCGTCTAATGCTGCGTGCACAATTTCAATCATCAACTCCGGGGCAAATCCCGCGAAACCTATCAACGCTCCATCCGCTGCTTCCAGCAGGGTTGGCAGCAAGAATTCGTCATGACACGTGATAATGCTGATGCGTGGCGCGGCGTTTTTGAGTTTTTCGTAGTCGTACAACCACCGTGCCATATCGCGCGTCCCCATTTTGATGCACACCACCTCGGGCAATTGGACCATCTCGAGCATTTCCGCGAGTGTATACCCAGCTTTGGTCCAAGCCGGGTACTGGTGCACCACGATAGGTATCTTGGCGGCTTCGGCGACATCCTGGAAGAAACCGACGGCCGTCTGGGAGGTTCTGCCGAAACGCAGCCAATGATGGGGTGGCATCAACAAAATGGCATCCGCACCGGCTTCCTTCGCCGCTAGCGCATGATCAATGGCTTCGAGACTTCCCTCAGCGGATACCCCCGTGATGGTCTTCACCGAGCGTCCGGTCCGAGAATTTATGTCGCGAACCGTTTCGGCCAGGATCCGAGTTACCTGCGCCCGTTCGGCGGGTCGCAACGACATGATTTCGCCAGTGTGGCCATTACAGGTCAGTCCTGTGACACCCTCGACGGCGGCCAGTTCGGCGAAGTAGGCCCGCAGCCCTGCTTCATCCAGCGCCTCGTTCTCATGAAACGCGCACAAGGTTGCAGGGAACACTCCGGCCCACGGATGGTTTTTCCAGGAACTCATGGTATTTAGCGGCGGCATTTCGCTAGTGGATGCGATACGAGTAGTGGAGGTCACGACGGAATCCTGTACAGATGCATTGCCGCCTGTCCAATGTCCTATGCATTAGGGAATGCACAGTTGGTCCGCGAGCAGATCGGTGATGAACCCGTGTGCGGGCGAATGCGTGATCATGAGATCAATGCGCGCGGTTTCTGCCGCCGCTTGTGGGGTAACACCACAGGCCCAAAACACTGGGATCAACCCAGGTGGCAAGGCCGGTACAGGGGGACCAAACAGAGGTTGTTGCAGATCAGCGCCGAGCTCTGCCGGATCGCCCATGTGAATCGGGGCGCCATGATTCATTGGGAATCTAGAAGAAACCTGCGTGGCAACGATAGCTTGCGCCGGAGTCAACCACCGCATCGTCACGACCAAGTTTCCATGAAATGGTCCCGCCGGGACTGTGGGCCGGCGTGTCCGCAAGACCCAGCGATCGCGATGGGTCGGAACTCCCGCTCGTTCCAACGCTTGGTCAAAGGTGATGCCAGATCCAATAAGGAACGACACCAACTCGGGTTCCCAGAGATGCTCAATTCCGTGTTCTTCCTGGGTTCGAATTCCATTCCGGTAAATCGCGTATTTCGGAAGATCGAATCGCAAATCAGCACCGGGGGCTGACAATCGAGGTTCGGATTCCCCAGGCTCCAACACTTCCAGGACCGGACACGCCCGCGGGTTGCGTTGGCAATACACCAGAAAATCGAACGCGAGTGCACGGCGTAGAATCACGAGGTTGCATTGTACATAACCGAGCGCTAATCCGTGTGTGGGTCCGGTGTGGCGGCCCGTCCGGATAGCAAACCGGGCGGCCTGGGCTGGAGTCATTTTGGACGGTTCCATCGGCACTTATTGGGGCAGGATGATTGCGTTGGTCAATAACACCTTTCGAAACCGTACTTGCCAATCGTCGATTCCTAGAGCATGACGCTTATGGTGCTGAGACAAACGAAAAAATCCAATTTGATGACCCGATGAAATCTCCAAATCTTGACCCCCAGAGTTGGGTCCTCGTCGCGCTGGGTGTGATCTCGATGGCCTGTGTACCGCTGCGAACGGTTGGCGAGGTGGGAAAAGCCCAGGAAGTGATACCGGGGGTTTGGTTTCATGAGGGAGACCTCGGTCGCAAGGGTCATTGCAACAATGGCTGGGTCATCTTCAAAGACTACATTTTAGTTATCGACGGAAATTTTCCTGGGGGCGCTCTTGAGGTGATACCGAAAATTAAGGCGACTTCCGCCAATCCGATCCGTTTCGCTTTCGACACGCATCACCACGGCGACCACGCTTACGGAAACCAGACCTGGTTCGAGCAGGGTGCGACGATCGTGGCGCACCAAGGGGTGATGGATGAACTCAGAAAATACGAACCCGCACTGTTTGGGGGCGGACCGGGGCGCTGGGAAGATGAGGCCACGAAGCGTGAAGATGTCGCGAGGTCCAAGCTACGTGCCCCCAGTTTGCTGTTTCCGAAAGAACTGGCGTTTGACGATGGCAAACGCCGAGTGGAGTTGCACTGGTTTGGAGTCGCGCACACACATGGAGACGGGTTTGCATGGCTTCCGAAGGAACGCATCCTGTTTACTGGGGATGCGTGCGTGAACGGGCCTTATAATTACATGGGGGATGGGAACTCTGCACAATGGATTCAAACCCTCGAGGCGGCACGCGCGCTCAACCCCAAGATCATCTGCCCAGGACATGGATTGATGGGCGGCATTGAAATCCTCGACAACCAATTGGCCTACTTCAAAGCCCTTCGATCAGCCGTTTCGGACCTCGCTGTTTCGGGCAAAACTGCGGTTCAGGCCAAGGAATCGGTCGATGGTATTAAAGCCAAGCTGCAACAGCAGGAACCGATCGCCAAGTACATCGGCGGCATGTTCGCCAGTCAGGTGGAGAAAGTTTGGGTGGATCTTGGGGGCAAACCTTTCGAATCCGCGACTGTCGCGCCGGCAACACGTCCAAAATCCGATGCCGAGGTACTCGCCAAGCTGTCGCCCTGAGTCGACGTCGTTCCTGGTTCAGTGCTATGGCTGAGTCCCCTGAAATTCCCGAAGCGAAGGAGGCGAGCGGGCGTGTTCCGGAAGCGAGTCCCGAAAGTGTCCGTTTGCACAAAGAGGCAGAGCGTTACGATAGCGAAAAGTCTGCCATCAAAACCCAAGCGGAATCCCTTCAGCAGCAAGCCGCGCAACAATCTGCGGTCAATGATCGATGCGATCGATCCGCACTTTTTCTTCAAGTCGCCGTCGTGTTCTGTTCTGTCTCCATTCTCGCTCGCTCGCCGAAACTTTGGTTGGCTGGCATCGGCCTAGGTGGTGTCGGTATCACCGTTGGTGTCACTGCCTTTTTTCGCCTCCTCAGCAGAATCTGTGGGTGAGAGGCGGCTCTGGTAGTTTCCCAAGAGCGTGGTAAAGAGCCACTTCGAGAGCTCGAAACGTCCGAAATCCATAGGCTCGCCTGGTAGTCACTCGAATCTTGTTGTTGA
>SXSK01000084.1 GCA_005793375.1 Verrucomicrobiales bacterium
AATTCACCGGAGAGATATAAGAACGACCGACAATCGCTTGGGAGCGAATCTCCACGCGGGCGGGCGCCCCGGCCAGAATGGCAATCTGGAGTGGGCTAGCGGAAATCACCGGAGAGATATAAGAACGACCTACAATCGCTTGGGAGCGAATCTCCACGCGGGCGGGCGCCCCGGCCAGAATGGCAATCTGGAGTGGGCTAGCGGAAATCACCGGAGAGCCCGTCACACGCACCAATACGGTTCCCGTCACAGCCGGTCCTACGCCATCTGAGATTTGGTACGTGAACGTATCCTCTGCCGCGGGATCACCGGCGGCGGGTGCCCGGTAGGTTATAGTTTGACCCTCTCGAGTCATCGAACCTCCACGCGCCGACAACGGAGCCACCGACACCCACAGAATTGGGTCCCAATCGGGATCAAAGTCGTTGGCAATCAGTTGCGAGATGAGCACCTGAACGGCCTGCCCGGGGCGTCGCTCAACGGTATCGGGAAACGCCGTGGGTTGCACATTGATCCACCGAACCACCTGGCTCCAAAAGCCAGCTCGGTGCATATACCCATCGATGGGCTGGTTGTCCTCCGAATCGGCGATGGGTATCGCGATCGTGCCCGAAACCGAATATCGATAGGAACTCGCAGCACCACCGCCGCTGGAAATGATGCCGCTTTCCAACTGCAACGTATCCGCGAGGAGTGGACTACTCCACAGTGCCAGCAAGACGATTCGACGTTTCAACGGTCGCCTCCTGCTTTTGCCAACGCTGTATCGGCGGGGAATTCCCCTTCCTTGAAGAACTTCTGCGAAATGACCGTCCCTGAGTTCAACGTGACTTCCGCCTTGAGATCGCCGTTTGGAAACCATGCGCGTGAGATGCCATGGGGTTGACCCTCACGAAGACTGACTTCTTCAGCCAGTTGTCCATTCTCATGCAAGCGTCGGAAAACCCCTTCCAGTTTACCGGCGCGAGCGATGCCTTCGGACAACTTGGAGCCGTTTGGATACCATTTGGTGATCGCCCCCTCACTGACCCCATTCACAAAATGTTCCTGAACTTGCCGCACCCCATTGGTAAACCATCCTTCAGAGATGCCATGCAAAATGCCGTTGGAGATCCAGGACCGCGACCGCAATGTTGCGTCCAGGTACCGATCCATCATCCATCCCGTAAACGGTTCAGTAGTGCCCAGGGCAAAAAGTCGTCCCTCTCGTTGAGAAAGGTTTGATCTTAACTCACTTGGCGGCTCCGGTCGGATCGACGGCCTTGGCCAGGGGACTACCCAGATCGCCACGACCGAAATTCCCAAAAGCAACATCAACCACCACCAAGCCTTCGGTCTCGAAGGTGAAGAGTGTGCGAGTCGATTGCCGTCGGTCTTGTTCACAGGGAAAGCATGCTCCAGGGGCTGATGTCAATGCACGACCAACTTAAAGAATCGTGGCCGCAGCTCGTCCTGTGAAGGTGCCGAGGTCAAAATCCGCAAGGGCCGGACATCCGTGGACTCATAGACCGCTCGTGGCGCGGCAGAGGAGCCATCCGTGCTCAGATTGAAACTGGTGGGGTTCCAGGTCTGGAGATCCGAAGACGCCTGAATAGTATAACTGCGCCCACGGATCGCCGTGAATTCAAGCACCGACCGGCCCGCGGTGACTGAATGAATGCCAAGTGAAAAGCCATCCTCGGGATCGAAGGCGTAGGTACCAGCCAAGTATTCTTGAAGATTGCTGAGCCCATCCTTGTCGGCATCATCCTCGGGACGGATGTCGGCCAAAGATTTCCCTCCCCCAAGGGCGGAGATTAGATTTCGCTCCCAGGCGTCCGGAATACCATCCCCGTCGGAGTCTTCACCCAAGGTGAGATCGACGCGCGACACAGCGCTCGGCCTCGCAACTAACGCCGAGACTCCAATCATCTCGATGGGGAGATAATTCACGTTCCCAATCCTCACTTTTAGACGAAAGGGCACGGTCGGAAGCAGGGCCGTCGGCTTGTACTTATCCGCGGTAACACCCGCGTCGAGAGGAACCCTCAATCGATAGTTCACGCCCAGGTCAAGTTTCGAATCGACGGCAGTATGAGCCATGGATTTACCGTCCACTTCCAAGATCACCATCGGGTTGGACCCTTTGAGCGGATTGCCCTGTTCATCGCGCACCAAACCAAAAACGGAATGATGCGGTGCCGGTGGAAAGGCCAGCACGGGAAACACCAACAACACGGCAAGCAGACTGATCCGATGAGTTCTACGGATGGCGCAAATGGAAGCGTTCATGATATGCAGCGGTTCGTGGGTTCAGTTGCCCGAGTAGGAATAAGTTGTGAAGTTCAGCTTGATGTCCTTCACCGTTTGGATCAAACGCTCCAACCCTTCATCTGGATTGTTGAGGAGTGTACGACCTGGTATGACGATCTTCCACTGGCTATTCCAAACAGACCGTCCAACCAACCGCTCATTATGGAATTCTGTGCGAGGTAGCGTCGCGTCATAGAAAATGAGTACAAACTTAGCGATGTCGTTGACCGGTCGGAATGCGGGATGTTTTCGGATGCCAAACAATGGTTCCGCCAAAGACTCCGCGGATTGGTAGAGCTTCTTCGTGGAGAAGTCGGATCCGCCGATGTTAAACGGCATAGGTATGGCCAGATCTTGCACACTCCAGGTCCTGACCTGACTGGCGTCGCCCAGCGGAGGGCTGCGCATCGAATCCACGCCGACCGGTATAAGATAAACATAAGGCGTCGCCGATAGCCCTTGCGGATCGAGAAACCAAAGACTTGGATCGCTCGCCGACGTGCCATTGGCGGAAACTACCGCGTCGCCGATCGCTGAGGGATCTCCCATCCCGCGATATCCTTCGAAGGCCACCCCAACGCCCCCAATCTTGGTGGCGAAGAAACTGGTACTAAAGGCATGATCCCCTGCCGCCAAAGGACGTCCAAATAGATTCAGACCATCCGCCACTGTGGTACTGAAGGTGAGGACCAGACCGGGCACAGGCAGACCACTTCCGTTATCGATCTGCATGCAATACCTCCGAACGTCGCTGTCAGCCAAAATGTCCCGCATTCGGGCGCGATTGAGCACATCCTTCCAATGGTTGTCACCATCGTGCCCCGGCAAAATGCGCTCCTTCTCGGTCCGCAGTGAAACGGTGGTCGAATCGGTGTCCGGGCGATTGATTCCAAGGCGGCTACGCAAGACGTCCCAGTCGGCCTTCATCTCAGCCAAAGCGCTGGAGATGCCAGGGTCACCCGAATTGCTGCCGGCGAACTGGGGCTCGCCGTCCTGCACAACACCTAACGCCCGAGATGCAATAATCTTCCCCGTGAAGTTGCGGCCAGCGCGAGTGCCCAACAGCCCCGTTTCATAGTCATACGCATTGGCAGCGAGCAGTGCGTAACGGGCCGAGAGATCAAACAACGTCTTGTAACGTTCCAATTTCTCGTTTCGGAATATTCGGAAGGCCGCATCACGGGTGCGATATCCTTGAACGACTGCCGCCGCTCGCTGGCGGAACACCTGTCGCTCCGCTTGGATACGGTCTCCCTGAGCAATTAGTGCGCGCAATGCCCGTTGTTTGTCTTCCAACTCACGCACTCGTTCATTCACCGTCCACCAACGTTCCTGCGCATCACCCAGTTTGTTGACTAGGTCCTGCACGGCTCCTCGGAGCTCGGTATCACGGGATAACGGTTCGAGCTTGTAGAATTCATTGTACGTCCGCGCAGTCTTCAAAGCCAAGTCCAGGGCATTAATGACGGTGTACCTCACAATCTGCATTTCATCGACCACCTTTTTGGTGACCAATCCAGCCGCTTTAACCGCTGAACGTCCGGCGGAAGTCAGGTCACCACCCGACGCAAGACCCACGATGAGACTGTCGGGAAACCCTTCGGCGATAAGATTGGCGGCGTCTTCGATATCCTCGGTGATGGAGTCCTGGATCTTCTGAATCAGATCGTTGGCGAACTGAACCTTTTCCAAGACCTGGTCGGCCATCAGCATACTCTCCCTAACATCCCTGGCTTCATCGTAGTCGGCCACGCCAGCTTTGAAGACATCGATGGACTTTTGTATGACTCCCAAATCCCGGTAGACATCATTGATGTCATGTCGAAGTCGACCGTGCGCGGCGATCTGTTCGCTGATTGCTTGTTGAATCGCCCCGGGCGAAGCGCGTCGACTAACCCAACTCTTTGGCTTTTCAAAGAACCCATGATTGCCGATGTCCACCTTGAAAACAAAGTTCGTTCCCTTGGCAACTCCAGCCATATTGGTGACTACTTTTAGATACATTCCATTCCTCGGGAAACCGTCAGGAAGATGTGTTGGGTTGAGTGAGCTGACTAGTATCACCGGAAGATTGAAGCTTTTGCCGTGCGTAAAGTCACCGGTCGCCCAATTCACAGGAACATCTTGAATGTTAAACTCCCAAGCATGCCCCGCTGTTACTCTCTGCATCTCGGGGATGTCATACTCCGGTAAATCAACGTAGCTATAATGAATTAAGTCCGGTCCGGCATAACCCTGCCTGTAAAGATTTCCTGGTCCAATGTCGTCCGGATATGGCGTGCCGTAGAGTTCGATCAAGGAATTGGTGTAGGATTGCTCCTGCATGCCCAAGGCTGT
This sequence comes from Verrucomicrobiales bacterium, assembly GCA_005793375.1. Taxonomy (GTDB): domain Bacteria; phylum Verrucomicrobiota; class Verrucomicrobiia; order Limisphaerales; family UBA9464; genus SXSK01. The sequence goes on from SXSK01000084.1 coordinate 4,630, forward strand.
CTGAAAATCGGCTAAGGAATCTTGTTCGGAACGTAAGAGACGCGTTACATCCTTGGCATCGTCAAACGCAGTCACCGCATTTCCCAAAGCTGCCGTTGCACGTTGATAGATTTGCTCAAAATGCGTGCCACCCACCACGCCAACCACCATGTTCGGATTCAAGTCAAAGACCATCCCGTCTTCCGGAATGCCCAGCGGAGAGAGGCCACCTTCTGCGTTGTCGAGGGTTGTTTGCAGCCCATCGGCCAGGATCGCCAATTCCCTGAGTTCAGGAACGGTGGTGCGATCCACTTTTTGGATTCCCTCGTGCGTCGATATCGGATCGACATCCGGAAGGATGGCATTGCCCACGATCCAATTTAAATAGGTCCCTTGTCCCACACGACTAGCCCAATGATCGAGGCCCCACGAGCGGACTGGATGTTTTGTTCCGCCGTCGGTGACGTTCACGTAGCTGCGTTGGCTGTTTTCCCGGGTCTGCGCAAATTGCTCCCACCCTGCCTGATGAACCGGTTGGAAATCCTTGCGCCAGGTCAGATCGAAGACTTGCCGACCTGCACGAGCCAGCGCCGCGGCAGCTGCGGCAAACTTACGTTCGTCCTGATAGTCCACCGAGACCGGCTTGCCCAACACGTTCACCGCCTCAATCCTGGGCACCCAATCAAAGTTCGCATTGTTCAACAGGGAATAATAACCCTTCATCGACGTCAGATAGTGCCCGTAGGCGTCTCCATGACCCTGTGGGTACATACGAGCCGCGTCCTCGGCGTTAATGATTCCGTCGGGGGATTGGTCGGGTTTTTCCTGGATGTTATAATTCAACGCATAGATCACTTCTCCAGCGTCGATGCCACGCGTATAATTCCAAATAAGTCGGTTGTAAACGGGTGTCACCTCAACGCCAGGAAGTAACACATCATCGCGACCTCGGAGAAGCGCGAGTTCTTCTTCCAGCAAGGAAGGCACCTGGCCTCGGAAAGCAAACAAAGCGGTGGCAATTTCACCATACGTCTTGTCGGCGGTGCCGATACCAATGGTCGGATTCGCGGCGTCAGCCCACGCCTCATTGCCAATCAACATGTACAAGTCCGAAAGGTACCCGGCAGCTAAAAGCAACGCATCGTTCGCAAACGCGTAATTGAATCCAGACTCAATGCTCAACGAACGGCCACGCCGCAACACAGTTTCATAAATCTCAATCAAACCGTAGTTATTGATCGTGTCCAGGTTAAGCGCCACATCCCCTTCCCAACGGCGTCCCGCTTGTGTGATAATACTCACATCGGTGTTCACCTGGTTGTTGAAGAGATTATTGATCCGCTGGTTGAACGGATTGATGCCGGCCAACACCCGCTTGATCCAACCTTCGGCGAGAGCGGGTACAGTCCATTCAGACCATTTCTCGAAGAGAGGATGGCCCTTGACCATCGGCCGGTAGCGCATGACGACATAATTATCCCCCAATGCCTGCACCCCCGCGCCTCCCAAGGTATAGCTAGGTATGTTGGTGCTGATCTTGGTCAGCGGCAAATATTGTGACATGGTTACATCGATGGAGGGTGGTAACCCACCCGCAGTTGCGGCGATTTTCCACTCATACTCGTATTCGTCGTAGCGTCCCGCGAGATCGCCCGAATGTTGGAACGTGACGTATTCACTCAGCGGGTTGGCTGAAGTGATGATCTTGAGTTCACCGCGGTTCAGTTTGCCGCCGACCTTAAAGATATGCATGGCCACGGGATCCCCCGATTGGGTAAACGCCGTGCCACTGGCCTCCAGCAGGGTCACGTAGCCACTGCCAGGGCCGGCCGCTGTCAATGCATACGAATCCACGGCGATATTGTCATTATCCACTTCAGCCAATGCCCCAACCCCTCTCGGTCGTGTTAGCGCAGGATTGCGAATGTAGGTCCCAAGCTGGAATGGATTTTCATAGTAGGTATACACCGCTGTGGTTAGTTCATTCACCAACTCCTTCCACTTGAGATAGTTGACGGTGTCATTTGTGGGACAAAGACCAATTACCGAGTCGAGATCCAAACCTCGCAACACGTTCAGTTGCAGATAGCTCTCTCCCAAAATTTCGTTCTTGAATTCCCCGATCAGCGCTAATTGCCCCTTCGATCCCCGATTAGGATCGACGAATACACGCGTCGCCAGGTGTGGCGGCAGATTGGGGAAGTAGTATTTGCCTTGATAGAGTTCAGTCTTCACGCCCGCAGGTATCTTTCCGGTCACAGCGAAATGCTTGGTGATATCCGCGAACTTGGCTCGAGTCGGATCGTGCAGCACAACGCTCGGGGCTCTGGTGGGTAAATTCGCTGCTATCGACTGCTGATAAAGCACGTGAGCCGTCTTGAAATCGCGCACGCCGGGCAAGTTGAACGCGGGCTTGGTGAGCGTCGCTGCGAATGGCAAGGTGGGCACGGGTTTCCCGCTGTCTTTGGGGTCGCGCACCGGCCAGATCGGACGATAGACGATATCAAGCGCCTTGGTTTCTTTGGCTGCCGCATCTCCAAGGAAGGCACCAGTCGCCGAATCAAAGGGCCGCAAGTAAGGAACAATGCTACCAACGGCCGGTGGATTCGTGATACCGGGCCAAGCAAAACTGGGCAGCGTTTTGTAGTAATAACGCAAGGTGAAGCTATTCGCAGGAACAGGCGAGGCGGCGAGGAACGGCGGTCGATTGGTATACGTAATGACACTACCAGTATAGGGGTTTTTACTCACCAATTGCAGAGGGGCCTGCATTAATGCTGGGCCACTGGCAACGATTGCCAACGTGAGTTTGTTGGTCACTGCAGCGAGGTCGTAGATGTCACGAACCACGATTTCCACCACACTCGTACCGATATTCGCTTTCGCTGGAACCCCTCTCAGACTCAATCCATTCAAGGAAATCCAGTTTGGAGCATTGGCCAGCCTGAGCCCAAGGTACTCGTCCTGACGCGAAACATGGATCGTGAAGTCGAATGGCACTCCGACAACGGCAGTCGCGACCGTCAAAGGAGTAAACTTGTCGTCCGTGGCATTATATGTCCCCACGTGCAAGGGCTGTAATCCCGCGTTCGGCCCACGATAAACCCAAAAATCATGGTTGCGATCTCGGTATGTAAAAAACTGGTAGTGTCCGAAACCGCCATTGGCATCGGCAGGAGTCCAACCACCCGGAAGATCCCCACCCTTGTCAACGTGCGGTTCGGTGTTGTAATTGAACGCAGTATCTCCGCTCCCTTCCACGGGTTTCGGCAGGAAATTCAGGGGTGGGGGCGGTTGTATCAGTTGACCCGCTGGCACGATGTAATCAAACACCCAACCGGCTTTTGGTTTTTCACGAAGCACCTTGAAACTGGCCATCGCCGGGCGTCCATCGGGGGCCTTAAAATCCAACAGTACGAACGGATCCGAGGAGTATTCGTTGTTGCTCTGCGTCGTGATATTCAAGTCATCGCGAGTCGCATAGGGTGTTCCACCGGACATGATCGCGTGCTCCTCGTTGGGATTGTAGCCCGGTAACGTCTTAACATTTTGCGCGTAGATGGTACCCAAGGCTTCCGACGTGCTGAGGCCAGTCCCGCCGAGTTTGCTGGCGAGAACAATTTCCCTTGGATTGGTGGGCCATTTGATTGTGTAACGCCCCATGACAGCGGGCCAGTAGATGGGCTTGAAGCCCAGCACTCCATTGCCCGCATTGAGCCCCGCACTAGCGGCATTCGGCCGAAACCACCAGACTTCCAGACGATTGCCATCCGGAATAGCATTCACTGGAATGATCGAGCCGAGGTTGGCTGCTTCAAATCCAACGACAAATGGATCAGTGTAGGCCGTCGGATTGAATGAGATCCCGATGACCTGATTGACATAACCAGCGAGGTGAGCCTGACCTGGGGCACTCCCAAATTCTCCAGCAGGAGGATTG
>SXSK01000085.1 GCA_005793375.1 Verrucomicrobiales bacterium
CGATCTGCTCCGGGCGAGTGTGCCAAACAAGATACCGGAGACCCCTGAACTCACGCACCGCCAAGCACGACATTCCCAAGCAAAATGGTGAGAATGTCTAGAGAGCCATTTTAGAGACAAAGATGAGGGAGGGCCACCGCGCTCCCAATGGACACCGCAGGGCGATTGGGCTTGGAGTTTATGGACCCGACGTGCGACGGGCAATCTCACGATCTAACCACCGCACCCGCGCCGCCACCCATTCTTTCATCTCCGCAATGTCTTGCTGGAAACTGAGCTGATCCGGGTATTGCCCGTTCAGTGTGTCCCAACGCACTTCATTTCGGCGAACCCCGTCTCCGAGTGTGCGGGCATTGTCGTCGATCATCCGCTGGATTTGCTTCACCGAGAATTCCCTCGCGCGAAGCTGCTTCCACCGCCCTTCAAATTGGTGTCGATACTCAGGGTACCCCAATAGCCGTTCCAACAGATAATTGGATAACCAGGCGGTCGTCTCGACGGGCAGGGCATTCCAGTTGCGGCCAAAGGTCGCGTCGTAATCCCAGGGCACGAAGAAAAACTTAGGGGTCGGCGCGTTGGTGGTCGGTGCATTGCGGGCTATGATCAAATTCTTGTCGTACCCGTCCATATTGCTCGTCAGGAGGAGAAGCAGATGGAAATCGATGGCATTACCGATATCCAGCCGGGTACTGATACCCTTGGTTGGATGAAAAAACTCGCCGTCTGCGGCGCCGCTCACAAACCGGTTGAATTGGTCCAATGGTTTCCAATAGACCTTCACGAGCGGATCCGGCTCTCGTTGCTCATAGGCCGCGTGATCTGGGCGAGAAAAATCCGCACCATGATTGATGGCCTTGTAGATGACCGCGTGGCTCACGTCATTGGTCTGAAATCGCTGCAGCTCCAACATCCCAGCGTCCACGCGTTCTATCAGCAGATAGGCTCCGTGGTACTTGCCGTTTCGATGAACCTCCACAAAACGGCTGGAAGCGGCATAACGCTTTCCGTCCGGCCCTGACAACGCACGAAACAAATCGTACGAAAGTTTGTGCCGCATCATCGAACGATCGACATACGCGGCATTAAGAACCCAATGGGCTGTCTCGCGCATCCCCAGCAACCCCACGGGTTTTTCCAACGTGATGGCGAAAGACTTCTTCTGATACATCTGCGACGTGGCGCCATGAATTCGCACGACTCCGGCCAGCCTCCCAGTCTCACCAGGGTCTGCACCGGCGGGCGCGGCCAATCGAACAAAACAAGGATTTTTGAGCTCTGAAACAATCGGCGCCTTCGAATCGAGATAAACGATCGGAAGATTGCTTGCCACCCGAGCATGGACAGCCCCAGGCGCACCTTGTGGGCCTGGCGTTTGCGCACCGAGCCCAACCCACGTCATCACGAGGATCCAAGCCGCATGGAATGGCTTTTTCATAAAGGACCGGAGGGTCATCGATCTCTGGCCAACATTGCGACCCAAGCCTGACCACGGAAAGCGAATACTTGTCCGCAAGTTGTCTGCAAGAACCTTGGCCCTGCCACGACTTCCCGATACCGTCCCCACCAGCACCCCCATGAGCGATACGCCGTCTGAGCCGCAACGCGACCCACCGAGACTGATCCCCACCCTCGGGATCTTCAGTGCCACAATGCTCGTTGCCGGCGGCGTCATCGGTTCTGGAATCTTCCGCAAGCCCGGTGTGATGGCCGCCCAGATTGGCTCCCCGCTGTTGCTTTTGGGTGTGTGGTTATTAGCCGGTGTGGTTTCCTTGTTCGGTACGTTAAGCAACGCCGAACTGGCCTCCATGATGCCGCGAACCGGCGGGCAATATATCTTTCTCAAGCGCGCCTACGGCCCGTTCGTGGCGTTTTTGTACGGTTGGGCCTTATTCGCCGTCATCCAGTCAGGATCAATCGCCGCGCTCGCCTACGTCTTTGCCGAGTACACCACCCGATTGGTCGCCCTGCCGGAGGCATCGCCATCGCTGGCCGCATTCGCGTTTCACGTGCCTCTGATCGGCGATGTGGCACCATTCAAGGAATTCGGGGTCAAGGGCCTTGCAGCGACCGTCATTCTGGTGTTGACCACCATCAATTATCTCGGCGTGCGCTTCGGTGGCGTGGTGCAGAACGTATTTTCGATCGCCAAAATGGGCGCCATGGTTGGCCTCGCTATCGCTGTCGCCGTGACACCTGGCGTCGGCCAACTCGCGAATCTCACGGTTGTCAGCAGCACGATTCACCCCACGGGCCTGGCGTGGTGGGCCGCCGTTGCGGCCGCGCTGCAGGGAGCATTTTGGGCGTACGATGGCTGGCAAAAAATCACTTACATCGGAGGCGAATTGAAATCACCCCAGCGTGATTTGCCCCGCAGTCTCATCCTCGGGATCCTCTTGGTTACCGCGCTCTACATGCTCATGAGCACGGTTTATGCTTTCGTGCTGCCCATTGACGAGATGATGCAATCCCGATTGGTCGCTGCGGATGTCGCCGAGCGTTGCTTCCAGGGAGGGGGCCGATGGATCGCCGTAGCCGTCATGCTGTCCACCTTTGGAGCCGCCAATGCCGTGATTCTCACCAGCGCACGTGTCTATTTTTCCATGGGTGGTGATGGCCTGTTTCCGGCGGTGCTCGGCCAGGCGCACCCTCGATTCCACACACCCGCTGCGTCGCTCCTGCTCCAGGCGGGTTGGAGTCTCCTGTTACTCTTCAGCGGTACCTTTGATACATTGACGGATACGTTGATCTTTGTGAGTTGGTTTTTCTATGTCGCCACCGTTGGCGCGGTTTTCGTGCTGCGCCGTCGCGAGCCCGATACCCCGCGGCCATTCAAGGTTCCCGGTTATCCAGTCGTCCCGGCAGTGTTCATCGGTTTCGGTTTGTTGTACCTCGTGCAAACGTTCGCCAACGACATCACTTCCTACCGCGCCGCTGTCGCCGCCGGCAAACCTGCCTTGCTGAACTGCGCGCTAGGTCTGGCATTGGTGCTGGCCGGAACTCCCATCTACATCTACTATCGGAGGAATAAACCTTTGGAATAGGTCCTGTATTGCCGACCTATCCATCGAAGGATAACTATTCTCACCACGCATGAAACTCGAGACCCTTTGCCTTCACGGAGGTTCACAACCAGATCCAACCACACTTTCTCGGGCGGTTCCCATCTACCGGACGAGCTCATTCGTCTTTAAGAACAGCGATCACGCCGCCAATTTGTTCGCACTTCGCGAATTGGGAAACATTTACACCCGATTGATGAACCCCACAACCGATGTGCTGGAGAAGCGCGTCGCGTTGCTCGAAGGCGCGCCTGAAATGGCCGGGCTCGGCCTGGCATCGGGCACCAGCGCCATCTTCTACTCCATCATCAATCTCGCTGAAGCCGGCGACAACATTGTCTCCGCCAGAAACCTCTACGGTGGTACCTATACGCAGTTTCAAAGTATTCTGCCGACGCTGGGCATCCAAGTCCGATTCGTCGATTCCCGCGATCCGGAGAATTTCGCCAAGGCGATCGACGGACGTACCCGGGCGTTGTTCTGCGAAACAGTCTCCAATCCAGCCCTTGAGATCAGCGACCTCCAGGGGATCAGTCGGGTCAGCCGCGCCCATGGCATTCCCCTGATTGTGGACTCCACGTTTTCCACCCCTTATCTCACCCAACCCTTGGCCCACGGTGCCGACATTGTGGTTCATTCGCTGACAAAATGGTTTGGCGGTCATGGTGCAGGAATCGGTGGAATCGTCGTGGAATCGGGCCGATTTCCATGGGCTTCCGGCAAACATCCACTCTACACCAAACCGGACGAGAGCTATCATGGATTGCGTTGGGGAATCGACCTGCCTGAACCGTTGCTCCCCCTGGCCTATATCTTGCGGATGCGCACCGTGCCCTTGAGAAACCTGGGAGCCTGCATCGCGCCGGACAATTCCTGGATGTTTCTCCAGGGTATCGAAACGCTGCCACTCCGCATGGATCGTCATTGTGAGAACTCATTGGCAGTGGCGAAACACCTTCAATCCCATCCCCGGGTCAATTGGGTGCGTTACCCCGGGTTACCCAGCGACCCAGAATTTGCGCGAAACCAGCAGTACCTCAGGGGCAAGGGGGGATCCATGGTCGTGTTCGGTATCCGCGGTGGACTCAATGCCGGAAAGAATTTCATTGATCATCTCCGTCTCATTTCCCACCTGGCTAATGTCGGCGATGCCAAATCATTGGCCATTCATCCAGCTACAACCACCCATTCTCAGTTGGACGAAACCCAACAACAAGCGGCGGGAATCACGCCCGACTTGGTCCGACTGAGCGTCGGCATCGAACATATTGAGGACATCTTGACCGACATCGACCAAGCTCTCGCAAAATCCGCAACCTAGTGCCGTGCCCGTCCACGCGGGCCATGCGTCTCTCCAACCGAAACAATTCCGCGCACAGGAAATGGACGCTGGATGTCCCGCAGCCCACGCCTTCTAAATGAACCGCGTCGAATCGAAGCAATTCGTCCTATCGACCGAGGCCAAGCCCTTCTTTTTGCAGAGCGGTGAAGCGCTGGTTTCTGCGGAATTAGCTTACGAAACTTACGGCCAACTCAACGCCGCGAGGGATAATGCCATCCTCGTGTTTCATGCACTCAGCGGCAGCCAGCACGCTGCAGGGCTCAACACCGCCGTCCCCAGCGCCGGCTCCCACTGGACCGAGGAAAACCACTTGGGATGGTGGGACGAGTTTATCGGCCCGGGTCGAGGACTCGATACCAACCAGTTTTTTGTCATCGCGGCCAACTATCTCGGAGGCTGCTACGGATCGACGGGACCATCCTCGACAGATCCACGAACAGGACGCCCCTATGGACCCAGATTTCCGCAATTGACCATCGCGGATATCGTCAATTCCCAAATGGCATTGCTCGATCATCTCGGCATTCATCGACTGCATGCCACGGTCGGAGCCTCTCTGGGAGGACTGTTAAGTCTGAGCTTGGCGACTCGGTTCCCCGACCGCGTTCAGACCGTCATCCCGTTTGCCACCGGGATTCGTACCACCGCACTTCAACGACTGCACAATATCGAACAAATCGTGGCCATCGAATCGGACCCCAACTTCCGCGGGGGCGATTACTACGGCAGGGAAACACCCGATCGTGGATTGGCCTTGGCTCGGATGATCGGGCACAAAACCTTCGTATCGCTGGGAGCCATGGAGGAGCGGGCACGAGACGAAGTAGTTCGGCGGGACGACCTCCTGGCCTGGTATCAAATTCGCAGTCCGCTCGAAAGCTACATGCTCCATCAAGGCCGCAAATTTGTCCGCCGATTTGACGCCAACACGTATCTCCGAATTTTGGATGCCTGGAATCGATTCGATCTCGCTCGCGAAGCAGTGGCGACTGATTTGGTCGGCTTATTTCGACGTTGCCGGAATCAGTCGTATCTCGTGTTCACCATCGACTCGGATGCCTGTTTCTACCCAAGCGAACAATCGGAGCTGGTGGAGGTATTGAAAAAGTCCGGGGTCAATGCCACGCGCATAACACTCCACAGCGACAAGGGGCACGACTCATTCCTGCTAGAGCCCCACTTGTATCGGCCATTCCTCCGAGCGGCACTCGTCGGTTGATCCAGTGGTCACCCGAGAGTCCCGCTGTCATCGACGAAAGACTCTCGCACGAGTGCGGTGGCCCTCCACCGATTTTGGGGAATTGCCAGCACAACCGATCTCCAAACGCGCACTCGGAGAGGCGCCACGGCGATACAGCCTTGCACCAACCAACACCCGCGACTTCAATACTCGCCGAGGGGTTGGAATCTCCCATAACGTGCGTTATCCCCGGTGCGTCATCGCCGAATTGGATCCCAACCCAAAACTCGTAGGGGATTCGAATGTCTCTTGAGTCGCCTGAATACGGCCGCTCAAACCGTGGTCAGCCGGAATTTCACAAGATCCATCGACAGTCGCGCAGTGCACGGTGCAAAAATTCGTCAATTCTGATTCCCAACCCTCGCCAAATCCGATTTCATTTTCGCCACGCCAATCCGAACGGTTCAGCACCGCCAACGCCGCCGCGCCCAATGAAGCTCGGGGCAAAGGACGGCGCAGGCAGGATTGGCTATCAGTTGGAATCAGCGGTTTGGCCGACGGTTTGGCCGATGGTTTAAACGATTAGGAAGGACACGAATGACTGACAGTGCCTACACGTTACTGGTGGTCTTTCTGGGTATGGCGGTGGCGTTTGCAGCAGCGCCCCTCGCCATCGCTTGGTTATGGTCCAAACGCTTCGCACCACGAAAGCCCGGCACGGTCAAAAAGGACGTTTATGAATGCGGTCTAGAGTCCAGTACTAAGAACTGGGTGCAGTTCAAATCGGATTATTACCTCTACGGAATCCTTTTCCTGGTTTTCGATATCGAGACAGTCTTTTTACTGCCATTCGCCGTGTCCTTCAAATCGCTCCCGATCGGAGCCGTCGTCGCCATGCTCGTTTTCCTTCTGCTGCTGGTTGAAGGATTGGTGTGGGCTTGGCGCAAAGGCGTGTTGAACTGGAAGTAAAACTCTCGGAGCATGAACGAAACAAAGGTGACCAAGCAGCCGTCAGATTGAAGCTATGGACGAAGGATTGCGCAACGAACTCAGCAAGGCCGGTGTATTCACCACGTCCCTCAGCGAACTGTATAACTGGGGACAGAAGAACTCGCTCTGGCCACTGCAATTCGGACTGGCCTGCTGCGCCATTGAAATGATTGCCGCGTCCATGGCGCGCTTTGATATCGCGCGGTTTGGCGCTGAAGTGTTCCGTCCCTCTCCCCGCCAGGCAGACCTCATGATCGTCGCTGGCACGGTCACCAAGAAGATGGCCCCTCAAGTGGTACGACTCTACAACCAAATGCCAGAACCCAAATTTGTCATTGCCATGGGGGCCTGCGCCATTTCGGGGGGACCATTCAAACAAGGTTACAATGTGCTCAAGGGCATCGACCGTTACATACCCGTCGACGTTCATATCCCGGGTTGCCCACCGCGTCCAGAAGCCCTGCTGCATGCCCTCATGACCTTGCAGAAGAAAATTGAAGAACAATCGCTGACAGGCATCAATCGACCGCGCCAAATGGACCCGAATCAGACTGGGGAGTTCCCCATCCCAACGTTCGGCGCGCACGACCTCGAACCGCCTTCAAACCCCGAAGTCTGGCGTCCCATCAAAATCGACCGCGGTTCGTGAACACCATGCTCTCACTCGACCAAATCAAGCTGCGGATCGAGCAGGCCGTGCCTGGGGCACGGGTCGAACTCGTTCCCAACGGAGCCTTGGCCGACCAAGCCTCTCTCTGGCTTGATGCAGCGCACGCGGTCGAGTGCGCCCGATTCCTAAGGGAAACGCCGGATCTCAGCTTCGACTATGCTTCAAATGTCACCGGCGTCGATTGGCCCGATACCACCGTCAAAACCAAGGTCAAAAAGGTCGTGGAAGGCCAGGAGACCGACGTCGAGGAATCCGTCGTCAAACCCGGGTTTCTCGAAGCGGTTTATCATCTCTATTCCATGACCCGGAAACACGGACCGCTGGTCATTCGCTTGCGAACCGCCAACCGCACGGACTCCGTGAGGCTCCCCTCGTTTACCCCTGTTTGGCGTGGTGCCGAATTCCAAGAACGCGAGATTTTTGACTTGTTCGGGATCGTGTTCGACGGCCATCCGGACCTGAGACGCCTCCTCATGTGGGACGGTTTTCAGGATCATCCCATGCGCAAAGACTACGTGGAGCCGGACGATTACGAGTACGAGCCAACGCCGCATGATGAGGTCTTGGAAAAGGCTCAAAGCCGAGCCGCAAAGGAGGCCAACGCATGAGTTTGACGTCCACCGGCGCCGCCAACCCATTCGGAGCACTTTCAGCCAATGGAACAGAATCAGTCCAACGATTCAGTCGCAGCCCCAAGCCCGATCCCGGAGATCTCGGCGGGGAACTGCTCGAAGTTTCCATGGGCCCCCATCACCCATCCACTCACGGTGTCTTTCGGATGGACGTCGTGTTGGATGGCGAGACGGTCGTCAAGCTGAAGCCGGTGTTCGGCTACCTCCATCGCAATCACGAAAAAATCGCGGAGAACACGTCGTACCTCGGATCGATGCCCTACACGGACCGGCTCGATTACTTGTGCTCGATGACCAACAATTGGGCCTACGCCCTCAGCGTGGAAAAGCTCGCCGGGTTGCAGGTCCCCGAACGTGCCCAATATATTCGAGTGATCACCGCAGAACTGACACGCCTGCTGAACCACACGTGTTTAATCGGATTTCTGCTTCAGGACATGGGTGCGCTGGGAACACCCATGATGTACGCGTTTCGTGAACGCGAAAAGATCCTCGATTTGTTCGAATCGCTCAGCGGAGCTCGAATGATGTGCAATTACATGCGATTCGGAGGCTGCCGATGTGAGTTGCCGAAACATTGGCTGGAGCAGGCCCGCCAGGTCGTCGAGGATTTTCCCCATTTTCTCGATGAATTTGAGGCGCTGCTCACCGGCAACGAAATTCTCTTGGCACGAAGCCAGGGCGTCGGAGTGCTGCCAAAGGATCTGGCAATCAATGCCAGCATCACCGGTCCCATGCTGCGTGCCGCCGGAGTGGGATACGACATCCGCAAAGTCGATAACTACGGCATTTACGAACGGTTCGAATTTCGCGTGCCGATCGGCGCGCACGGGGATGTCTTTGATCGCTACATGGTCCGGGTTCTGGAAATGCGCGAGTCCCTCGGTATTTTACGCAAGGCGCTCACCGACATCCCAGAAGGCCCCATCATGGATCCGAAGTCCAAGCTGCGCGGGTTCAAACCCAAGGCTGGCGAGGCTTATGGTCGCATTGAAGGGCCCAAAGGTGAACTGGGCTTCTATTTGATCAGCGATGGCAGCGCCAATCCGTTCCGTTACCGGGTCCGCCCTCCCAGCCTCATCAACTTGACCGTTCTCGAGGATATGTGCCTGGGCCACAATGTCGCGGACGTGGTCATCATCTTAGGCAGCGTGGACATTGTCCTGGGGGAGGTTGACCGATGACCCCGCCATCGGCACACCCCCACATGCGACATGGAGACGCCCGCCCAACCCCAAACGGGCGCTCGGCACATCACCGCCGCCACCCCCACACCTAACCCCAGTCAACAACATGCTCGGCACTGGCCTCATTCAGGGACTGATGGAAACCGCGAAGAACTTCGTCGGCAGCTATCACGATGAAGCTCGTCTCGTGACGGTGCAGTATCCCGAGGAGAAAATCCCTGCGAAAGAAAACTCCAGGAATTTTCCGTTTCTGGTTTATGACGGCGAGGATCCGCAGGCAGGCCTGCGCTGCGTTGCCTGCCAGATCTGCGAAAAGGAATGCCCTCCGAAGTGCATCTATATCGTCAAGAGCAAGGACAAGAAACCCGATTACACCGGCAAGGCTCAACTATATCCAGCCACCTTCGATATCGACGTCTCGGTCTGCATGAGCTGCCAGATCTGCGTCGAAGTGTGTCCGTTCGATGCGATCAAAATGGATCAAGTGTTCGAACTTAGTACGTCGGACCGGTTTGCCACACTCCTGCTGAAGAAGACGACACTCGCCAAACCAAACGCTTATTTTCACCAAATCCACCCGACAGACGCCGCGGAAATTGACGGCCGTCTTGCGGAGGAGAAACGCAAGGCGGAGGAGAAGGCCAAGGCCGCAGCAGCAGCCAAGGCAGCCGCTGCCGCTGCTGCGACGACTGGGACTGACCCGAAAGCGCCTCCAGTCGGCGGGGCCGCCAAATCACCCACTAACTGAACGACTCCATGGAAACACTGGACCAGATATTCGTCCTCGCCAAGCACTGGCTCGTGGCCCGCGTCCCTGAGCCCTTGGCTTGGCTGGCAACCATCCTGCTGTCCATCGGGCCCCTCATCACGGTCTTTGCCTCCTGTTTTGCCATCACGACCATCGTCGAACGAAAGGCCCTGGGTCGTATTCAAAATCGGTTTGGACCCAACCGAGTCGGACCGTTCGGTCTGTTGCAACCGCTGGCCGACGGGCTCAAGATGTTGATCAAGGAAGATCTGGTGCCAGCCCAAGCCGACAAAGTGGTTCATCTCCTGGCTCCATTCGCCTTGGTGGTCCCAGCTTGGCTGACATTTTCAGTGCTGCCATTTGGTCGCAACATGACGGTGATCGATCTGGATGCAGGGCTCCTGTTCTTTTTTGCCGTGGGAGCCTCGTCAGAACTCGCTGTCTTCATGGCGGGTTGGTCCAGCCGCAACAAATATGCGCTCATGGGCGCCATGCGCGGGATCGCACAGATGATCAGTTACGAGGTACCGCTGGTACTTTCCACGGTTGCGGTGGTCATGAGTGTGGGCTCCTTGTCGCTCCCCAGTATCGTCGAAGCACAATCCGCCTATGTTTTCGGAATGCCGACTTGGCATGTCTTCACCCCCTGGGGATTGAGTGGCTTCATTCTCTTCTTGATAGCCGGCGCCGCCGAGGCCAACCGTGCCCCCTTCGACCTTCCCGAAGCTGAATCCGAAATCATCGCCGGTTATTTGACCGAATATTCCGGCTTCAAATACGCTCTCTTCTTCATGGGAGAATACCTGGGTCTGTTCGCCATCACCGGCATGGGCATCACTCTGTTCCTGGGTGGTTGGACCGCTCCCGTGAGCTTCCTCGCCACCACGCCCTCTTGGTTTTGGTTTTTTGCCAAGTTCGGTGCCATCATCGCACTGTTCATCTGGGTGCGTGGCACCGTGCCCCGCTTGCGCATGGATCAATTGATGAAGTTCGCCTGGAAATTCCTGGTGCCACTCACGCTGGTCAATCTGGTCGTGGCAGCGTTTTGGCACTTTAGCGGCACCTGGCAGTTTCCAGGCGCGATCTTCGCACGCTGGTTGCTCGGCGCTGGTTTCATCGGAGGCGCCTACGTGACACTCGGTCGGGCGCTTCACACCAATCAATTCCCGCCCCGGGTCTATGCGTATGCTGAGTGATATTCCCATCGCATTCCTGATGATCGCCGCGGTGACACTCGTCAGTGCGGTGTGCGCCATGAGCCTGCGCAATCTCGTCCACTGCGGCCTCTGTTTGGTCCTGACCTTCGTAGGTCTCGCAGCAACGTACTTGCACCTGAGCGCCGAATTTGTCGGCTTCGCCCAGGTCCTCGTTTACGTCGGGGCCGTCGCCATTCTCATCGTGTTCACCATCCTGCTCACGCGCAACGCGGAGGTGACCCTATCGCCAGTTTCTCAATCGTCGCTGGTGGGGTTGGGGATCGCGATCGCGGTGTGTGGAAGCCTGGTTCTGCCCTTGGTGACGTCGCCCTCCCTGCGACGATTGCCGGCTCAATCCTTAGCGCCCGATGCCCAGGTTCAACGCATCGGGGAAAAACTCATGGCTCAATACGTGATTCCACTGGAAGCACTCGCACTGGTCCTGACCGCAGCCATGATCGGAGCGGTCGTCATCGCGATGCGGGATGATCCGGAACGAAATGATCCCTCACCCAGCCCACAGAATCAAAAGGATACCGGGTCAGTTTCGAACTCGCCCGCGGGGACAGCCTTGAACTCGTCATCCTCAACCTCATCGTCTCAACGTCCATGACGCCGCTCCATTACTACCTGATCTTCGCGGCGCTGCTGTTCAGCGTCGGCTTGGCCGGCGCATTGATGCGTCGCAACGCGATCCTGGTTCTTATCGGCATTGAGTTAATGCTCAACGCGGCCAACCTCAACTTCATCGCCTTCTGGCGCTACAGCCCGACTGCGAACGAATTGGTTGGATTGATGTTCGTCCTTTTTTCGATCGGCATCGCCGCCGCCGAGGCTGCGGTTGGCCTGGCCATCATTATTTCCATCTACCGCCACCACCGATCGACTCAACTTCAACATGTGGACCGGTTGAAAGGTTAAATGCCATCGATCGTCAATTACCTCTGGCTCATACCCGCGCTGCCACTGCTGGCAGCAGGTATGATTGCGCTCCTCAAACAGAGGCACCGCTCGCTCAGCGCCTCGCTGTCGATAGGCTCTCTAGCCATCTCATTGGGTCTTTCCATCGCGGCGTTCGTACCAACTCTGGGTCCAATCGAAGGCGGCGGTGGTGTCAAGCGCTGGGTACACAACCTGGACTGGTTTGAGTTCGGAAACACCACCTTGCGGTTGGGATGGGTACTGGATCCACTGACCGCAGCCATGCTGGTGATGGTCACCTTTGTCGGGTTGCTCATCTTCATTTACAGCGTCGGTTACATGGCACACGACGAGAACGCGGCGCGGTTCTTTTGTTTCCTGTCACTGTTTGCCGCCGCAATGCTGGGGATTCTCATCTCGAACAGCCTGCTCTTGCTGTTCATGTCCTGGGAACTGGTGGGCCTCGCTTCTTACCTGCTGATCGGCTTCTGGTATCATAAGCCGAGTGCCGCAGCTGCGGCAAAGAAGGCTTTTATCACCACTCGTATCGGCGATATGGGCTTCCTCCTGGGTTTGCTCTGGCTCTATGGAGAGACTGGCACGCTCTTGTTTTATGACAACGGCAACGGTTGCCTGGAGCAATCCGCCCTCAACCGACTCAACACGCTAACCACAGCCGGCGGAATGGGCGTTGCCACCGCGATCTCCCTCCTCTTGTTCTGCGGCGCCGCCGGGAAATCAGGCCAGGTGCCGCTGCACGTCTGGTTGCCGGATGCCATGGAAGGCCCAACACCAGTGAGCGCCCTCATACACGCCGCCACCATGGTTGCCGCCGGGGTCTTTCTAATAGCACGGGTTTTCCCGTTGATGGACGTCGACCCCGCAAATGTCGCCGGCTCATCGACTGCGTTGTCGGTGGTCACTTGGGTCGGCGCTGTCACCGCGGTGTTTGCGGCGCTCATCGCGGTTGGTCAAAACGATATTAAGCGCATTCTCGCCTATTCCACCGTTTCCCAGTTGGGCTACATGATGCTGGGTTTGGGTGCGGGAGGCGTGGCGGTCGGTATGTTTCATTTGCTCACCCACGCCTTTTTCAAGGCGTTGCTTTTCCTCGGAGCTGGATCGGTGATTCACGGGTGCCATGAGGAGCAGGACATCCGCCGCATGGGAGGGTTGCGCCGCCAAATGCCAACCACGTTCCTCACCTACGCCATCGGCATGATGGCGCTGAGTGGTGTTCCTCTGTTGTTTTCGGGGTTCTGGAGCAAAGACGAAATCCTGCACGCCGCCAGCGTTTGGCCCGTGTCCCGCCTGCCCTTTTACCTCGGTCTATTTGGCGCAGTTCTCACAGCGTTCTATATGACGCGGCAGATGTTCTTCGTGTTTTTCGGCAAACAACATCTTGGCAAGGAGGCTCACGAGAGCCCAACAGTCATGACCATCCCCCTGGTGATTCTGGCCATCGCCGCCGTACTGGTCGGTTTTTGGGGCACACCCGCGTGGCCATGGCTCCACGCGTATCTCACCGGACATGAGCTCCATTTGGATCTGAGCGCGCTGGCTAAATCTGCGACGTTAATGCTCATCTCCACCGCGGTCGTTGCACTCGGTATGATCAGCGCCTGGCGCCTTTACACCCGCAAAACACCTAGTTCACCCCAAGCGTTGGACCCGTTGGAGGCTGCCCAACCCGCGGTGTTCGGAGTACTGAAGAACCGTGCTTATATCGACGAATTCTACGAGGCCACGGTAATCCGGTTGAATCATCTCCTCAGCGTCACCAGTGATGTGTTGGACCGATTTTTGTGGAATGGGTTGGTCCAGTTGGTTTCCCTCATGGCCATCGCCCTCGCGTCCGTCGGCAAGGCATTGGATCAATTCGTTATCAACCTCGGATTCGACGGATGGTGCGGCGGGCTGAAGCAGGGAGCCCGAGGATTCGCGCGCCTGCAAAACGGCCAGGTTCAGAGCTACCTTCGCGTGATCGGCCTCTCCTTGGTCGCCTTGGTGGTGGTATTGTTATGGGAGAGACGCCGATGAGTACCACAAAACTACGCCCTCATCCCGCTGCCCTCGGCTGCAAAGCGGACGCTTCAAAATCCCTTCCAGATTGGAGGATTCGTTCATGAATGGGTGGATCCTCACACTGCTCACGGTTCTGCCACTCTTCAGCGGATTGCTGGTCCTGCTCGTCGGATCCCAAGGGAGCCGCTCGCACAAACTGTCGCTAGGACTTGGCTTCTTGCCGCTCTTACTGGTGGGATTGCTTTGGCGCCAATTCGATGCCAGTTCTGGGGCCATCCAATTCATCGAAAAGCACGCCTGGATTCCGACACTCGGTGTCGACTATTTCCTGGGAATCGACGGTTTGGGTTTACTGATGGTACTTCTGTCGGCATTGGTGGTCCCGTTTGCCATCGCGGCGACGCCGTCGTCACAACAGGGCCGCCTCTACTTTGCGCTCTTGCACTTTCTGCAGGCGGGTTTGTTTGGGACATTTACCGCGCTGAACTTCTTCCACTGGTTCCTCTTCTGGGAACTGAGCTTGGTGCCTGCCTTCTTCCTGATTAAACTTTGGGGTGGCCCCGAACGGAGCGCGGCAGCCATGCAGTTCTTCGTTTACACGATGGTGGGCAGCATCGCCATGCTCCTGGCGTTCGCGGCCTTGTTTCTCGCCGCCAATACCTTCGATTTCCTGAAACTGGCAGAATTGGCGGGCAGCGGGGAGCTGACCCGAAACGTGGGAGCCCAACTCGCTGGGACTGGGCTCACCGGGGAAACCCTCATGATGATGATGGGTTGCGGGGTGTTGTTGGGCTTCGCCGTGAAGATTCCTATCCTGCCATTCCACACCTGGCTTCCCCTGACCTACTCGGAAGCGCCCACCACCACGTCCATGGTGTTGACCGGCGTGATGTCCAAGATGGGGGTTTACGGGCTAATTCGCATACTCCTGCCGATCTTCCCCGAAACCTTGCGCGCCATTCTGACCCCACTGTTGTGGTTGTCGGTTGCCACCATTCTATTTTCGGCCTACGCGGCTTTTGCTCAGAAGGATCTCAAACGCCTGATCGCTTATTCCTCCATCAACCACCTCGGCTATTGTCTACTGGGAGTGTTTGTCGTGCTCCAACGCGGGGACGCCAGCCTGTTCAACGATCGCGCAGCAGCACTCAATGGAGTCATCCTCCAAATGTTTAATCATGGACTGACAGCAAGTGCCCTCTTCTGCTTCGTCGGCTTCCTGGAGCAGCGCAATGGAGGCGCCCGAAATCTCGATGACTTTGGCGGCCTAAGGAAAGCCGCACCCGTGCTAACGGGGTTGATGGGAATATCACTCTTTTCGTCCCTGGGCTTGCCGGGCTTAAATGGCTTCGTCGGAGAGTTTCTCATTTTTAAAGGGGCGTTGGCACTGAAGCCTTGGGCTGCCGCGTTCTCGACACTCGGAATTCTGGCCACTGCCATTTTCCTACTGACGCTGTATCAGCGGGTTTTCACGGGACCGTTGAGGCGACAATCTTCCTGGGTGGATTTGAGTTTGGGAGAGCGTCTCACGGTTTTGCCAGCCGTGGCCGCGATGTTCTTGCTCGGGGTTTTCCCGCAGCTGCTTTTGGCCATCTCTAACCCAACCGTCAAACGGCTGCTCACACAGTGGATGTTCTGATATGCTTGCCTGGACCATCTATCTCTCGTTTCTGGGTGCGGCAATGGCGGCGTTGGCACCCAAGGATCGCCCAACCATCGCCCGCTGGATCGCGTTGACGACTTCCGTGCTCGGCCTGGGAATCGGCTTGGCAGGTATCCTCCATCAGACGAATCGATCGGCGCTTCAAACCATTGTGGATGTCCCCTGGATCCCCGCCATTCATGCGCGCTACTTACTCGCTGCCGACGGGATCAGCCTAACATTGGTGCTGCTCACAGGCATCGCTGCTGTAGCGGGCATCTTGTTCTCCTGGAACATCACGCACCGTGCGAACCAGTTTTTTGCGTTTTATCTGACGCTGATCGGCGGGGTTTACGGGGTTTTCCTGAGTTTTGATGCCTTTCTGTTTTTTGTCTTTTACGAAATCGCCATCATTCCAAAGTACTTCTTGGTCGCGATCTGGGGATCGACCAACAAGGAATACGGGGCGATGAAGCTCGCACTCTACTCGTTTGTCGGCAGCGCACTGGTCCTGGTGGGTCTCATCGCCACCTATGCCCACGCAGGGTCCCCGACTTTCAGTCTGCTCGAGTTGGCTCGCCAACCGCTGCCCACATCGTTTCAGGTCTGGGTGTTTCCTCTGGTATTCGTCGGATTTGCCATACTCGCCGGTTTGTGGCCGTTCCATACCTGGGCACCCACGGGCCATGTGGCTGCACCCACCGCAGCCTCAATGTTGTTGGCTGGGGTGGTCATGAAGCTGGGTGCCTACGGAGCACTGCGGGTGGCCATGCCGCTGTTTCCGGAGGGCCTCGCCGCGTGGCGCGACCCCCTCGCCTTGCTGTCGGTTATCGGCATCCTGGCCGGCGCAGGCATCGCCCTCATCCAGAAAGATTTCAAGTTTGTCGTGGGTTACTCCAGCGTCAGCCATATGGGCTTCGTCCTGCTGGGCCTCATGACGCTCTCGGTTACCGGGTTGTCCGGAGCGGTGCTCCAAATGTTCTCCCATGGTATCATCGCGAGCCTTCTGTTCGCCGTCGTGGGGCGGATGATTTATGATCGCGCCCACACGCGCGAGCTGTCGGCTTTGGAATCCCTGCAGCTATCGCGTGCCCTGCCATTCGCCGCCATCACGTTTGTCCTGGCAAGCCTGGCGTCAATGGGATTGCCAGGATTCAGCGGGTTCGTCGCGGAACTCCAGGTTCTCATGGGCGCCTGGAAAACGTTCCCACTCTATGCCGCACTGGCGGGGATCGGGATTCTCATAGGAGTTGCTTACACCCTGCGTGTGCTTGTGAAAGCGTTCTTCGGCCAATCGAACGGAACCATCGAAGCCGCAACTCATGAAAACTACGCGCCAATCTCCATTCCCGAGCGCATCGGAGCCCTACTATTGCTGGGAACGAGCCTGCTCGTAGGCATTTATCCTCGGGTGCTGTTGGATCTGATACTTCCGAGCTTTGAGACGCCCCTCATGAAGCCGCTGCTGAAAGGAGCTGGGCTATGAATTACATGGAACTTTTGGGCGCGCTCGCCCCGGAGGCCATCGTGGTGCTCACAGCGCTTGTCGCGCTCGCGGTGGATTTGTTAGTGCTGCGCCAAGCCCCCCAGAACGCGCGGCAGGTCGTGGCCGTATCCATAACGGCCGTCGGCATCCTGGCTGCCATCATCGCCCTCTCGGTCGCTGCACCGTCGCCACCTTGGATGGACGGTCTGCTCATCAACCACTCGACGACCGCGTTCCTCAAGCAGACCCTCCTGGTTCTGGCGCTCGTGGCGGGGATCCTCTCGATTCAATCCCGGTTTACTCAGCACACCGGCGAATATGTCACTCTCCTGCTGCTATCTACGGTCGGCATGATGCTCCTGGTCAGTTCAGACAACTTGCTGCTGATGTTTGTCGCCTTGGAGCTGACGAGCTTGCCGCTCTATGTCCTGACAGCATTCAACAAGGAGTCACCGTCCTCGTCGGAAGCGTCGCTCAAGTACTTCCTCATCGGCAGCCTCTCGGCGGCCTGTCTCTTGTTCGGAATCAGCCTACTCTATGGCCTCTCCGGTGGGATCACATGGACCCAGCTCGCCACCACGCTTCGCGCTGGGTCAGAACCGATTGTCTATTTGGCTTTGATCCTGACCCTGATCGGGTTCGCGTTTAAGGTGGCCGCTGCGCCGTTTCATCTTTGGGCACCGGATGTCTACCAAGGAGCACCCACACCCGTGGCTGCATTCATCGCGTCCGGTTCCAAAATTGCCAGTTTCTACATGTTCGCCAGAATTTTCATGGCCGCATTGCCGGGAACAGCGGGAAGCGCGGCCTGGAGTGGCGCCACCCCCGGCTGGGTACCCCTGGTCGCGGCACTCGCCGTGGTTTCCATGATCCTTGGAAATGTTGCCGCCATCGCGCAACGCAGTGTGAAGCGCCTGCTCGCCTATTCGGCTATAGGTCACGCTGGTTATGCCCTGCTGGCAATCCTCTCCAATACGGAACAAGGCATGGGATCGCTGCTGTACTACGTGGTCACTTATGCCGTGACCGCTATGGGTGCCTTCGCCGTCGTGAATGTCATTGAACGAGATGTCCAAGCCCCGAATGGCGAATCACTCACTGATTTTGCCGGGCTGAGCCGCCGCTCACCACTGCTCTCGTTATGCCTGCTGGTGTTTGTGCTTTCCCTCGCCGGCATCCCACCCTTGGCCGGGTTCTTCGGAAAATTCTACATCTTCATCGCGACGGCCCAATCCGGCACGTCTCAGGGGTTGATCTGGCTTGTCATGCTCGCAATCGGGACCAGCGCCATCTCGCTCTACTATTACCTCCAAATCTTGAAACAAGTCTACGTGGTGGAGAGCGTGGGTCAACCAACCCCAGTGCAACTCCGCCCTGCAGAATCGGCGTGCATCGTGGCGATGGCTTGCACCGTCCTGATCCTGGGATGCGCCCCCAATTGGCTCATCAACCGGTTTTCCCCAAACTCCACGGAAGTTCGTCGCGCCGGAGTGATTACCAAGCCCAGTACGACCCTGGAACTCGCTGCCGAAATCCACCCCAGGATCACAGCGCCGCTAGGCACCGCAACGGGTCTGGTACAGAAACGACCCCAATTCGAGACAACCACTGCCAACGCACAATGATTGCAGCATTGATCCACAGGCAGTTAGGCGAAGCACTCGCGTTAGAATTCCTCCCACAACGCTCCAGGTGTTTCGTCCGCTTGAGTTCGCAGGGTCCAATAGGCGAGCAGGATAAATCGCCCACCGCGTCGACTGACAATGCACATTTCCTTTCTGCCGTAATGGATTGCTACTTGTCGGAAATTCCGCCGAGTGCTACGGCATGGTCCGCAAGAACCGCATCCACCGCCCAGGAGAAATCCCTACGCGGCAGACGCATGATCAGGTACAGACTATGGCCTCAAACGAATCGCGAATGAATGTCGGCAATACAACCGATGCCACCCCCACTCAAGGTTCAGCGAACCCCCGGCATCGGCATCGTTACCCCGGCATCCGTGTCACCTGCAATGGGAATCAGCTCGTCGCCCAACACGTCGAGACACGCATTACCGAAGGCGGTGTGTTTTATCCAATTACACCAAGCACGGAAGGCGGCGAAATCTATCAAGGTTCTTACGCCCAGGGCGAACTGAACGTCTGGGGACAACAGAAGGTCGCTGTCGAAACTGAAGGGGAACACGCCGCGCAAGGCGGCGCAACGGCCTATGCGGTGACCGGTCGGCGCACCGTGAATTTCACCTCCGGTCAGGGGATCGTGTATGCCATGGAGCAATATTACCACGCTCCCGGCAAACTCTCGACGATGGTCCTCGAGGTCGGCGCGCGTGCGCTGACAAAACAAGCGCTGAACGTCCACTGCGGCCACGACGACTTCTACGCGGCCCTCGACACCGGTTGGATCATGCTGATGTCCAAGGATGCCCAGCAGGCCGCGGATCAGGCGATCATTCTGCGCAAGGTCTGCGAACTCGCCCTGAATCCAGGCATGAACATTCAGGACGGCATGCTCACGACTCATTCGGAGCGCATGTACTTGGCGCCCGAAGCAGAATTGCTTCGCGAATTCCTGGGAGCCGCCGATGAACTCATCGACTGTCCCACACCGGCGCAGCGCGAATTGTTTGGACCAAAACGCCGCCGCGTGCCGCAGATGATGGATCTGAAAAACCCCGTGCTGCTCGGCCCCGTCCAAAATCAGGAACATCACATGAACGGCGTCGTGGCGCGGCGCAATAATTTCAACGAACCCATCCTGGGCTTCCTCAAAACCGCCTACGCAGAATTTGGTGAACTGACCGGGCGTTCTTACGAGTTCGTTACGGAATACAAAACCCAGGATGCCGACACCGTGTTCGTCTCGCTCGGATGCGCCGCGGACAACATCGAAGCCGCGTGCGATTACCTCCGAAAGACTCGGCAGGCCAAGGTCGGCTCCGTCCACATCAACGTGATCCGTCCATTCCCCGAAGCCGCAGTGATTGAGGCTCTGCGCGGGAAAAAGAATGTCATCATCATCGAACGAACCGACGAAGGACTGGCCGGCGACAATCCCCTGGCCCGTGATATCCGGGTCGCGCTTGGCAAGGCCAACGAGGCGGTGAAGTTCGGTGGGACAATCCCTGCGTTGTCCCCCGAGGAAACCCCGCGTCTCTTCCGTGGGGCCTATGGCATCGGATCCCGCGATTTCCGTCCCGAACACACGCTCGGGGCCTATGAATTCGCCACAGGAACAACTCAACGTAAGGACGGAGCCAGCGCCGCGGAAGGCGAAACCTTTTTTGTTTTGGGGGTGGACCATCCCTATGCGGTTATCAGCAAGGAAACACCCTCCCTGCTGCCGGAAGGCTCCATCGCCGTGAGATTTCATTCGATCGGCGGTTGGGGTATGATCACCACCGGCAAGAACCTTGGGGAATTGGTCGGTGATTTTGGCCAGTATATCTCGGAACGTGACGGCGAATACGATGAGGCCGGCTTCCTGATCGAGAAGCTCTATGTCATGGCAAATCCGAAGTACGGCTCGGAGAAGAAAGGTGCGCCCACCAACTATTACCTGACGGTCGCTCCCAAAACCATCCAGGTGAATTGCGAATTGAATCACGTGGACGTGGTGCTGTGCTGCGATCCGAAGGCATTCACCCACACCAACCCCCTGGATGGGCTCAAGCAAGGCGGCGCCTTTGTCTGGGAATCCAGCGACACGCCCGAGACGGCCTGGACGCGGATTCCAGCCAAGCACCGACGGTTCGTGAAGGAGCACGGAATCCGGGTGTTCATCTTGCCAGGCTTCGACATCGCCCGCAAAGCCACCAAGCAGACGGAACTGCAGCTCCGCATGCAGGGCAACTCGTTCCTCGGTGCCTTTTTCCGGGTCAGTCCCTTCCTTCAGGAATTCGGGCTGAGCGAGGAAAAATTCCACGAGAGCGTTCAGAAACAATACCAAAAGAAATTCGGCCGTTTTGGCGAGGCTGTCGTTGCCTCGAACATGACCGTGATGAACGAGGGGTTCTCCCGCGTTCAGGAAATCCGCTACGGCGAGCTGGAGGAAGTAGACCGTTCTTCCATGCGAAACCCTCCCCTCCGTCCGCTCGGGGATCACCAACTCTTGCCAACCGCCGGGTGCGGCTCGGCCTGCGGTGGCCTGCCCATGCCAGCAACCCAATCGAGGGTCCCTCTGCAATCTCTCGGCAAGTTCGACAGTGAGTTCCGAGCCGGGCTCGGCTATCACCAACCTGCCGGCGCCTTCGCATCGGTCGGCGTCATGGGCGCCGGCTCAGGCGCCACACAGTCCAAATATAACGCGCGCCGCGAAACTCCGGTCTACATCGCGGAAAACTGCACCCAATGCATGGAATGTATCACCGCCTGCCCGGATACCGCATTGCCGAATACCGCGCAGGATGTGGGCACCGTCTTGAAAACCGCCGCGATGAATTACGTGAGCGATGTGAACGAACGCAAGAAACTCATCGGCGAATTGACCGGCGTCGAACAGCGGGCTCGTGTGCGAATGAATGAGTCGGTGAAAGCCAAGACGAATCTTCCTTTCAAGGATATCATCGCCGCGGAGATCGAGTCTCTCGGCACCATCGCTGACGGAGCCAAGACCGAGTTCTCCGGCATTATCGCCAAACTCCCGCTCGCGTATTCGAACGTTCCCGCCA
The DNA here is from genome assembly GCA_005793375.1 of Verrucomicrobiales bacterium. Taxonomy (GTDB): domain Bacteria; phylum Verrucomicrobiota; class Verrucomicrobiia; order Limisphaerales; family UBA9464; genus SXSK01. Next base: position 21,751 of record SXSK01000085.1, read on the forward strand.
TCTTCCGATCGGTTGAATCCAAAACTCCAGGCGGCGGTGGACTCTTCTCGATCTTCGTCAGCGACCTCTGCAAAGGTTGTGGTGAATGCGTTCAAGTATGCGGTGATCATGATGCACTGCGTATGACCCGAGAAACCGAGGAACTGAATGCGGAATTGACCACCGCACAGATCTTCTCGCGGTTGTTGCCCGATACGCCGCAGAAATTCCTCGGCCTCTATAATGACAACGATCCCGCGAACTCGCGAGAAGCCGCCCTGCGCAATCATCTCATGGTCCGGCGCAACTACGAGGCTCTGGTGTCCGGGGACGGCGCCTGCGCCGGTTGCGGCGAGAAATCGATCCTCCGCGCCGTGGCCAGCACGACCGAAGCCCTCATGCGCCCGCTTTATCACAAGAAAGCCGACCGCCTGCGGACGAAAGCCGACCGCCTCGAAAATGAAGGGGTGGACAAACTCGCCGCACTCAAGGCTCGCGACGAGGCGGAGTATCAGCTGTTTCGCCAGACGTTCGCCCATGTCATCATCGGATTGGGTGGTGAGAACGACAAGGATACCGCCAAACGTATCGCCGATTACGAGGCACAAAATGGCCCAATCACCGACCAAAAACTCATCGGAGGGTTGATGGCGGTGTTGCGCCAGGACGCCTTCAATCACCGCGACCTTCAGGCAGTGGATGGCCGCCGCGCCAATGGCATGTCGGTCATGATGATGGGCGCGAGCACCGGGTGTAACACCGTCTACGGTTCAACGCCCCCCTCGAATCCCCATCCGTACCCTTGGATGAATTCCTTGTTCCAGGATGGTTCCACCATTTCCTGGCTCATGGCGGAATCAGTCATCATCCATCACGCCCGCAGTTCTGTCGTGCCAGAACGACTGGCCGACCGTATCCTGGACAAGACAGATCACGTGATCACGGTGGCAGAGTACTTCACACTCACCCATCTCGACGATGCGCTCATGACGGAGCAGGAAATCCGGGAACTGCCCAAGGTTTGGGTCATCGGAGGCGATGGCGCCTTGGGAGATATTGGCTTCCAGAACGTCTCGAAAGTCATGCTTCAGAATCGTCCCAACGTGAAGATCCTCATGTTGGATACCCAGGTCTATTCCAACACCGGCGGCCAGAATTCGGATAGCTCCACCATGTTGGGCGGCTACGACATGAACCAATTCGGCGTGGCTTCCCAAGGCAAGTTGATCGAGAAGAAGAACGTCGCCGAAGCCTTCACGAGCGGCCATGGCTCACCTTTCGTCGCGCAGGTTTCTATCGCCAACTCGGCCAAGCTCTATAAAGCCATGCTGGACGGATTGGAATATCGCGGCACCGCATTCTTCCAATGCTACACCACCTGCCAACCCGAGCATGGTGTCGGCGACAACATGAGCGCCGATCAAGCCAAAATGGTCCGTGACTCTCGTGGCATGCCCGAATTCATCTTCAATCCACGCAAAGGAGAGACATCGCAGGAATCGTTTGACCTCCGAGGCAACCCAACCAACGACCGCGATTGGTGGCGCTCCAAATACGCCAGCACCGGTGAGGAATATAATTTCACCGTGGCGCATTGGGCCATTACCGAGGGTCGGTTCCGGAAACACGTGAAGAGCATTTCCGAAGAGGAGGCTTCCACCTTGATAACGATGGACGACATGCTGCAGTTCATCACTCAGGATGACGTCGTCCAACGCCGGGTATTTGACCCAAATCATCGCAGCTGTGTTCCGAATTTCGGGTGCTCGATTAAGGCCGAGATCAACGGCAAGATGAAGTTTTTCGCGGTGAGCCGACAAATGGTGCTGTTCGCCGTGGAACGTCGCAAAGCGTGGCGCATGCTCCAGAGCAAGGCGGGTGTCCTCAACAAGGATTATGCCGCACAACGCGCATTCCTGGCGAAGTTGGACAAGGGGGAAGTTTCACTCGCCGACGCAAAGTCCAAGACAAAAGAGCTCCTCGCAGCCGAACTGGCCGCAGTGAAGTGAGAGGGATCACGCCGGGATCGGCTCAGGACCATTGTCAGAAAGAAAAACGACGATGGTTTCTCGCTCCACACCCTTGTCTCGACGGCGCTAGCCGAAATGGAGCCGCCCGTGCTATGAGGAATGGAGCCACTTGGAAAGTGGAGTACTGAGGTACTTTCTCTTTTCCAAGGAGACGGTGGCGATTTCCGAGTAGGAGTGTTTCCGAGTAGGAAGCAGGCC
>SXSK01000086.1 GCA_005793375.1 Verrucomicrobiales bacterium
TCCGTCCTCGCCCGATCTATTCCGCTTCGGGATTAGGCGAGGAAACGAAAATTGAGCGCGACCGCACCGATTGCGCTCACTTTCGGGCCATCAATTCTTCGATTTCTTCGATTTCGATCGGAATGTCCGCCATGAGGTCAACCACACCATCCTCGGTGATGAGCACATCGTTCTCGAGGCGCACGGCCATCCCTTCGCTCTGGATATAGATCGCCGGTTCAACCGTCATCACCCATCCCGCAGCCATCGGTTCGGTGGTGATTCCCACATCGTGAACATCCAAGCCCAAAGGATGACCGCAGCCGTGCATATAATACTTCTTCACAGGTTTCTTCATGGGGTCCGACGGTTTGGCTTTGAGATCCTTGGGTTTCAGAAGTCCCAGGTCCACGCATTCTCGGGCCACCGCTTCTTCCGATTCTTCCTGCCAATCTCGAACTCGTTTGCCGGGCCTTAATCCGGCGATTTGTGTCCGCAACACCCGGAGCACCGCCTGATAAAGCTGCTTTTGACGCCGCGTAAACCGGCCATTGACGGGGATGGTTCGAGTCAGATCGGAATTGTAGTTGGCGTAACTGGCAGCGACATCCAACAACAGGAGATCGCCATTTTTGCACGGTTGGTCGTTTTCGATGTAATGCAAAACACAGGCATTCGCCCCACTGGCAATGATCGGTATGTAAGCAAATCCCCCGCCCCCCCTGGTGAACTCATGGATGAATTCCGCCTCGAGTTCCAACTCACTGACGCCCGGCTTCACATATCGCGCCACCCGTTCGAACCCGCGACGCGTCAACTGACAGGCCTTCGACAGGATCTCGAGTTCAAGGTCTGTCTTGACCACGCGCAACCGATGCATCAACCGCGCCAGACGCAGGTAATCATGCAAGGGATACTCCGACTTCACTTGACGGATGAACCGCGCATCCCGCGTCTCCACCTCCACGGCGGCACGTTTGTGTTCGTTGGTGTTCAGGTACACATGGTCGCACTCACACATGATCCGACGGAAAATCGACGGGAACTGGCTCAGCCAGTGGACTTCCTGGATTCCCGTCTTGGCCCGCGCTTCTTCCAAGGTCAGTTTGTGGCCTTCCCAGATGGCAATCAGCTCGCTTGTCTGCCGCAAAAATAACATCTCTCGATGGCGAGGTTCCTCCGCATCCGGATAGATCACCAAAATGGTTTCCTCCTGATGAACCCCCGTCAGGTAAAATAGGTCGGAGTTGGCCACCAATCGGAGGGTCCCGTCAGCATTGGTCGGTAGAATGTCGTTGGAATGGAGAATGGCGAGCGAGTTAGGAGCCATTAACTTCGCCAGACGCTCGCGATTGTAGACGAAAAGCGCAGGATCGATCGGTGCGTAACGCATGTTGCAGCGCCAACACTCCACCGAAATCGACGCCACGTCAAAAAAGCAATCCAAGGATTCGCCCCACTTCCCGTCACCCCGATTAAAGGTAACGAACGAAGGATTTCTCTCGCAACCGTTTGATCCAACCCATTCGGATCCGTTGCTGCTCCTCAGCTCTTAAGGTGCCCTCGATTTCATTTCGGACATCGTTCAGAGGCATTAAGCCGGCCGCACGTTTTTCTTCCACAGCGAGTACGAAAATGGCTCCTTCCAACTCGACTGGATCACTCACCTGACCCGCATTGAGCTTGAAGGCAATCGCACGGAGTTCCTTGCGGAGATTCTCCTCTTTGTCCTCCATCCATCCTCGGTCGCCACCTCGTGTCCGAAACGCGTCATCGGAATTCTCACGGGCGAGGTCGGCGAACTTGGCGCCGGCGCGGACTTTGGTGACGATCTCCGCTGCCAATTTACGGGCAGGTTCCAACCCCCGACTCTTTGGGTTGATCAAAATCATGCGAAGCCGTACCTGGTCCAGCAGTTTGAATTTGGTTTCGTTGGTCTTGTAATAGGCCTCGATCTTCTTGGGCGAGATAACGATTTTCTCGCGCACATTGAAGAAGTTCATCTGACTGATGACGAGGTCTTCTCGAATCCGACGGCGAAACTCCTCGGTAGACCTACCCTGCTCCTGAAGCTCCTTGAGCAAAGCGCGTCGATCACCAAATTCCTTCCGAATCCGCTCCTTGACTAGGTCTTGAATCAAAGTCTCCGGCAGGTTGTAACCTTTTTGACGGAATTCACTCAGGATCAGTTCGCGATCAATGAGCTCCTCCAGTCCGCGTTGCTTGATTTCCAATTCGCGTTGGCCCCACTCCGGCGCCATTGCCCGCGCCCCAGACCGAGCGCGCTGTTGCAGGAGCGCATTCAGTTCCAAGCCTTTGAAGGATTCCACGTCCTCCTTGGTGATAATCTTGTCGTTGACGATGGCGGCGATGCCATTCAACAAGACAGGATCCGCACCGGTTCCACGAAAGATCGCGGAAACCAGAATGATGGCGAACAGGCAGAACCGTTTCACGGGGACCACTCTATGCAGGACATCTGGTCGGGTGCAAGGGGTTGGAAAAATCGCCGGCAGTTTTCATGAAGATTTCGCCGCGGATCAGGGCCGAGAGCCAGCAACATGCAGGAACCCAACCGGATCCACTCGCGTTTCCAGGACTAGTCGGGCAAGGCTTCATTTCGATCCGCTGCCATTCGGCGGACCAACATATCCAAACGGAGCAGACTGGCATTCCCACCCGTTCCAAGGAACTTCTGGCGTTTGGCTTCGGCCGCCAACCGCCATGCCGCATTGGTATCACCACGCTTCAGGTTTAACTCAATCAGACGCGAAAGCACAATGCGAGGAGCTTGCGGATCGTGAGAAAAATTCGAGGGGCCAAAGCGTGGCGCCGGATCTAATGCTTCCGTTCCCGCTGCCAGGCACAACTCCTCATCGCCCCAATCCCAGGCCATCTCGGCGAGATGGAGCTTATGACTGCGCAAATGTTCGGGGTCTCGTTCCATAGCGAGCCGGGTATAGAATTCTGATTCCTTGCGCGGGGGCGCATAAAACGCCGAGCGCTGATTGCGATGAGTAATGATCATCATGCCAGTCAACTGGCGGAGGACTCGAGGGTTCTTTAGCGCTTCCGGTGAACGAAAATCTTCACGACTAGCCAAGCGCCCCACCTCTGCATCCAGCGGCGTGCTTTCGCCCGCCAACCGAGCTAAGCGGCGCAATGGATCCCCCGCCTTGGGTTCCAACTCGAGCCATCGATACAAAATGGATCTCAAAACCTCATGATCCGGCAACCCGTTGGCATCATAATAGTCGACCATTCGGCTGCAATCCTCCACGGTGAGTGGGTGGGTCCGAAGCCACTCCGCAAGCAGTGTCCGTGGATGCGGCTGGCGTTGCTCGGATTCACCCAGGTACTTCTTCCCTCGTGAACGCACAAAAAAGGCGCGCTGCGCTGCGTACTCAAGCTTCGGATTGTAATCGCTGTGAATGCGGGTCTCTGGGTCTACCAGCAGAATCGAATCCCCAAACCCAATGAGCTGCATCGCCAGAAACGTGGTCATCCCATGAATGCCAATTGACCGGAGATCCCGCGAAACCAAGGGTTCTTGCAGGCGTTTAGCCGTGGATTCGAGATCAAATGTCACTGGCACCGGTGAGCCCACCAGAAGGAAGTCCCCGCGGGAGGTCTGCCAGATCCCGGAGTAGGGAAACACGGAAGAGAATGTGGCCACCACCATGTCGACAGTGGCGTCATCCGTCTCGTAATCCTGCAACCATTGCGCACACAAACCGCCAGGTCTTAAGCGGGTCAGACAGTCTTCATAATACTCCTTGCTGAACACCGCCGACACACCCGCCATCCAGGGATTGGACGGTTCTGTAACAATGACGTCATAGGTCTGCTTGGTGGTCTTCAGAAAGCTTTTGGCGTCTTCCACGAAAACCTTCAGTCGGGGATTGTCGAATGCCTTGTCGTGGTAGGGAGCAAACCATTGGCGGGCCGCATCCACCACATCCGGAGAAATCTCAACCAGATCCACACGCTGAACAGTGGGCAAATGCAGCATGGCACCCGCCGTTACGGCACTCCCGCATCCAACCACCAGGACATCCACCGGATTGGTATGCAGCAGACCCGGAATATGGCCGGCCATCAGTTGCGTCGACAAATCCCCCGCCGAACTGGCATCAGTTTTCGCATTCACTTTGAGCGCGTAAAAGTCACCGCCGTCCGGCAACCGCCCCAGAAGCACGGCCACCGTCGAACCCGCGCCATCCCGATGAAATACCAAATCCAACATCTCTCCGGCGCGCCGATACTCCCCAACGGTCGCTGGCGGCACGTCCGAACGCCAGATTCCAAGGGTGAACGATTTCCGCCATCGGACGTCCAGAAGAGCACCCAACATCAAGATCAAGATCGCCGCCCCCGCCGAGCCAAAGGCGATGGTCAAGTTGCGACGCTTTGGATGCTCCCAGTTCAAAACGGCAAACCCAATCAACAGGTTCATTGCAATTCCCAAGGCCAAAGTTCGGGCGAGGCCAAAGGTCGGCATCAGCCATAGCCCCGTCAACAAGGCACCCAACACGGTTCCCAACGTATTGACTGCAAACACGCGCCCCACCGACCTACCCGTGCGAGACAATTCCACGGTCGCCACTCGGCTTGCCAATGGCAGGGTCATTCCCAGGCAGGTTGCCGGTAAAAACATGATACCAAAGCAAACGCCAACCTGGAGCAACTCATACAACGGAAAGGACTGGGGTCGTCGCGAAATATTTTCGGCGAGTTTGGTGAACCACCACGGTACCATTTCGTAAAACCAGATGGAGGCCAACAGCGAGGCCCCCAGGGCGATTTCTGCCCAGGCAAATGCCTTCAATGTTCCAATCGAGCCCCGCCATCGATAAATGATCCACCCACCACACGCGATTCCCGCGATAAAGGTTCCCAACATGATCGAATAGGCATGAGTGCTGGAACCGACCATAAGACCGATCATGCGGGTCCAGACCACTTCATAGAGCATCGCGACAAATCCCGACACGCCTGTGGAAAAAATCGCGATTCGCAATTGAGCCGGTGAAAATGTCTCGAGCGAGGTTTCCACAGCAATGGATGTGGATCCAAGCAACTCATCACCCTCCCCAATCCGTTGGCTGGTCACGAAGGCGATCAACCCAATCGAAAGGCTCAACACGGCTCCCACTTGCACGGTGGGCTCCAAACCAAGCGTGGGGATCAGCCACCAGTCGGTGATCACCACGCCCACCACGGCGCCTGTGCTATTAATGGCATACAACGCGGCAACTTTTCCCCTCAATTCAGAGAGCGATCGGGTCACAAACCGCGTGAGCGCCGGCAGAGTGGCCCCCATCAAAACCGCCGGTGGAACAATGCCCACGCAGGCGAAAAAAAACTTAATAGCCAGCAGCGCGCCTCCACTCACTCCCGTCGCCTCCACCAGCGAGAGGTAAACTCGGGACATCAATTCGTAATAGTTTGGAAATATAATGGCATAGAACCCAATGCCAAATTCCAGCCAAGCGTAAAACCGTAGCGGCTTTGAGACAGTGTCTGCTTTGGAGCCCAACCAGGCATTGCCCAATGCCAACCCACCCATAAACGCCACCAATACCGCCACAATCGCATAGCTCGTGTGCCCCAGAAACAGGGCCAGATATCGCGTCCATACCACTTGGTAAAGCAATCCAGCCAAGCCTGAAACCAGGAACGTACCCAATATCGTCGCAAACACGAACCGTGAGGTGGACTTCATTTTCGGCAGAGTAATCAAGTGTCGCGTTTCAGCAAAGCCCCGATCGCGACGTTTCGTTCCGACCACCGCCGACACCGGTTTCCGCATCGGAACGCCGAATTCGGCATTTACGGCAGTCGAGCTCTGTCGCAGGTTTTGGCCATGTCCATTGGTTCCATCAGCCGAATGCTCGTGGCGAGCGCGCTGCTCCTGCTCCTGGCCCTGCCCGCACGGAGCGCCGTCGATCTCGCCAAGCTGCCACCACCACTCGCGTTGCCGGTGGAATTCGCGAGAGACATCCTGCCGATCCTGGAGCTTAACTGCTTTAAGTGCCACGGTGCCAGTCGTTCAGAAAATGGGCTTCGGTTAGATAGCCGGGATGCCGCCCTCCGCGGCGGAGACCGAGGCCCAGCCCTCGTTCCGGGGCGCAGCGCCGAAAGTTTGGTGATTCTAGCCATCGCGCATGCCAGTGACGAGTTACCCCCCATGCCCAAGAAGGGCGACCCAGTGACGCCACATCAGATCGGACTGCTTCGCGCCTGGATCGACCAAGGAGTTTCCTGGCCTGCCGTGGAGAAAGCCGATCCCGCCAAGAATCACTGGGCCTGGAAACCACCGACTCAACCCGCCATCCCCAGCACCAAAGACTCGAAGTGGGCTAGAACCCCGATTGATCACTTTATTCTGGCTCGACTCAATCAGGAGAGCCTCGAGCCTTCCCCTGAAGCCGACCCAATCACACTCCTACGTCGATTGCATCTGGACTTGATCGGACTTCCTCCAACACCGGATCAAGTCGATGCCTTCCTCCGAAATTCATCACCCGAGGCTTACAATCAAAAAGTGGAGGAACTCCTGAAGTCGCCTCATTACGGTGAGCGATGGGGACGCCACTGGTTGGATGCCGCCCGATACGCGGACTCGGATGGCTACGAAAAGGACAAGTCTCGCCAGGTTTGGTTCTACCGCGATTGGGTGACTCAAGCACTCAACCAGGATCTTCCCTACGATCAGTTCATCATCCGACAACTCGCGGGCGACCTGTTACCTGGAGCCACCCAGGACGACCGGATCGCTACAGGGTTCCTGCGCAATTCGATGATCAACGAGGAAGGCGCCATCGATCCCGAACAATTCCGGATGGATGCCATGTACGACCGAATGGACGCCGTCGGCAAGTCCATCCTAGGCATTACCATCCAATGTGCCCAATGCCACGCACATAAATACGACCCTCTCTCCCAGGATGAGTATTATCGCCTGTTCGCCTTCTTAAACAATGATGACGAAGTCCAGGAGGTCGCGCTCACCGCCGCAGAACACCAGAAAGCTGCTGACCTGCTCCGTCGAATTCGTGAGGTTGAGGAATCCCTGCGACATACCACACCTAATTGGGAGTCTGCCATGTCACGCTGGGAAGAGTCCGTGACGACCGGAGAACCCCAATGGCAGCCCCTCAAAATCAAACATCTGGGTGAACACGACCAACATTACACCGAGCTCGATGATCTGTCGCAACTTGCCTCGGGATATGCTCCAACCCAATTCACAGAGCGCTGGCGCACTACCAATAGCAGTTCAAAGATTGGGGCATTCCGTCTCGAACTGTTGACCGATCCTAATCTGCCGGCCAGCGGTCCCGGCCGATCCTTGTGGGGTACTTGCGCGCTCACGGAATTCAAGGTCGAGGCCGCAGACGCCTCCAACCCAACCAATTCCATCGCGGTCAAAATGGTCCGTGCCACCGCAGATTATTCCAATCCAGAGCGTGAGCTCGAATCCCATTTCTATGACAAGTCGGACAAGAAGCGCGTTTATGGCCCTATAGAATTCGCCATCGATGGCAAGAATGACACCGCTTGGGGAATTAACGCTGGACCCGGTAGACGCAATGTCGCCCGAAAAGCTGTGTTCGTGCCTGAAAAGCCGGTGGAGTTTTCCCAGGGAGCCATCCTCACGTTTCACTTGGTTCAAAGCCATGGCGGCTGGAATAGCGATGATCACATGAACAATAATCTGGGACGCTTTCGGATCAGCGCTTCCGAAGCGACCAATGCGGTGGCGGATTCGCTTCCAGCAATCGTTCGAGACTTACTCACTCGAGTCCCGCGAGCACAGCGCACGCCATCTCAGACAGCCGCGATCTTCAGCTATTGGAGAAAACAGGTGCCCGACTTCAATTCGGCGAACCAACGAATCGAAGCACTTTGGGAACAATGGCCGTCAGGGTCCACCGCCCTAACACTCAAGCCCCGAGAGATGCCCAGGCGCACTTCCATTTTGAAGCGGGGCGACTGGCTTAAACCAACCCGAGCCGTCACTGCTGGCACCCCAGATTTCCTCCATCCGCTTCCGGAGGGGTCTGATGGGTCGCGGCTCACGTTCGCACGATGGTTGGTCGACCGTCGCTCGCCCACGACGGCGCGAGTCATGATGAATCGGCTTTGGCAACAATACTTTGGCACCGGTCTCGTAGAGACTCCCGAAGATTTCGGAATGCAGTCGCCTGCACCCAGCCATCCAGAACTCCTCGATTGGCTGGCCGTGGACTTCATGCATAACCAGTGGAGTCTTAAGGCGATGCATCGACGTATCGTCCACTCCGCAGCCTATCGTCAGTCCAGCCGTGTGGCGCCCGATCTACAACAGCGGGATCCGCTCAACCGCCTGCTGGCGCGCAGCCCTCGCCTACGTGTCGAAGCCGAAATCGTCCGCGACATCGCCCTCACCGTCAGCGGATTGCTGAATCCTGCCCTCGGTGGCCCCAGCATCTTCTCCCCAGCCCCCGAATTCCTCTTCCAACCCCCAGCCAGTTACGCCCCGTTTCCATGGAAAGAGGTCACCGGCCCCGATCGCTATCGTCGCGCCCACTATACATTCCGCCGCCGCTCCACGCCCTACCCCGCCTTGCAAGTGTTCGATGCTCCCAATGGCGACTTCTCATGCGTCCGACGACTCCGTTCTAATACGCCTTTACAGGCGTTGACATCCCTAAACGAACCTCTGTTTGTGGAATGCGCCCGAGCACTGGCACGAAAATCCTTGGAGCATGGAGGATCCAACGATCTCCAACGACTCACCTACGCTTTCCAACAGACGGTGAGCCGCCCTCCGTCCAATGAGGAACGGCAGATTTTGCTAAACCTCCTGGAGAAACAACGCCAACGCATTGCGGAGGGTTGGGTGAACCCACACGACCTGGGAAACGGTCGAAATGAGACCCCAACCAATCTGCCGCCAGGGGTTACACCCACTCAGCTTGCCGCTTACACCGCAGTCAGCCGCGCGCTGTTGAGCCTCGATGAGACAATCACTCGAGAATGACTCGAGTCCATACGGCCCGCATGGACCGCCTGGTCCAACTTGCGCCAACCCTGCTCCATGATGCCATAATTCCAACCACATTGGAACAATCATCGGGTATTAGGATTACAATCTGGTTCTAAGTTGGATCTAATTGGACTGAACCTATCTATTTATCACTTTCCATTGAAATGACGACTTAACTAGAATGTGCGAGGCGCTTCGAATCTTTCGTTGAAGTGATTGCCGAACGGTGTTACTACCTCAATGAGGTCTAGTCTGAACGTATGGCTTGTATAGCTTGCAGGATTCAGTTTAGACGACTCATAAAAACCCACTCGTACACCGGATTGATCGACACTTCGGAAACTCGCCATTCGACCA
>SXSK01000087.1 GCA_005793375.1 Verrucomicrobiales bacterium
CTGACTTTGAGCCGTCAATCGTTCCAAGAGAGATTTTCTGACCCAACGACCGGCAACACGGATGGCGTCTAACATTCATCCAGCATGCGTAACACTTGGACAAATGTCTAGAGGGGATCTTTAGAGACAAAGATGAGAGAGGGCTGCCGCAGTCCAAATCAATCGGGTCGTGCCACTCGAATGGCAGCGCGGTGGCCCTCCACCGCGTTTGGGGAATTCCGGGGACTACCCATCTCCAAATGTCCGACAACTCGGAGCTGCGCCCAGCGGCGGGTTCACTGGTCGACGCTGGTGTGTGGGTTGTTCACCATCAGTGGCTGCGCAAGGAGCCTAGTTTCCCAGTATCTCGAGGACGCTGCTCGCGTAGGCATTGCCTGGGTTGGATGCGGTGACGGATTTTAGGAATTGGCGGGCTTCGTCCTCGTTGCCTTCGAGGGCGAACAAAATCGCTGAGGTGACTCCGGCATGCATGGCAAACCGGGCTCGATCCTGGGGGTTTTTCATCTGTGCCAGGAGTTTGGTGAGGCCTTCCAATTGTGCCCGGGCCTCGGGCAACAGGATATCCCCCTGGGAACGGCGGATCAGGAGACAGGCATAGGAAAGTCGGATCAGAATATCGTTGGGCCAAAGTTCCATCGCCATACGGAGGCGTCGATAGGACTCGTCCCATCGATCGCGCTGCGCCAGTATCTTTACCTGCATGAAGAAAGAGCGAGGCTCGGGCCTTAGCTTGACGCGGTCTTCGAGGAGGGACAGGAGTTCCTCCCAACGTTCGGTTGAAATCAATGTTCCGAGGAGCAATTCCCAAGCCTGAGCCCGAGTGGCATCGCGGCGCAGAGCACGTCGGGCGGTGATGCTGGCACCGGAAGGGTCCATCATGAGCATGGTCTGAATGACCGCGAGATTTTCCAAGGCACCACTGGAAATTTGTGGATCGGCATCGTCCCCTAGGTTTTCGAGGGCCTTCAGGTGTGGGCGAATCCTGTTCTTGAGGTCCGATGATAAATTTTCCCAGGGAGTCCCTTGGTTGGACAGAGCGTTGGGTTGGCCGCGCTGATTTCCGAATACCTGAAACCAAATGGAAGCGGCGTGAAGTCGGTAATCGCGTGGTGCCAATGACGACGCAATCTCAAGGTCTGGGATCGCGTTGGTGCTGAAAACCGACACGGTGAGATCTTCAATTCCCCCTGCCTGGCCCCGCAATTGTTTCAGCAGAAAATCCTGTCCAGAAGCCCATGATAGGAACCCTGCTCGATCCGCTCGCGGGCGGGCTTGTTTTGGGGCTAACTCGATGGCGTTGTCGAAGCAACGTCGGGCCTCCTCCCGCCATCGAGTGGATTCCTCCAATTGGGCGGCGCTGGGACGGGCGGAGGACGCCGTCGACGCCAGGTTGAGTCGTTGCTGAACACGCCCCATCCAAAAGCGTCCCAAGGCCGACCATGCCAGCGCCTCCTTGGGAGCTCGTGCGACGGCATCGCGCAAGACACTCTCTGCCTCGGTGTTCGATCCGGAGCGGTTCAAGGCCTCGCCCAAGCCCACTCGGGATGCGATATCCTCAGGCTGGAGCGACACGCGCTTTCGGAACAGAACGAGGGCCTTTTCCAGCGCGGTTTTGGAAGCCGACGGATCGCCAGCGAGTTGATGTAGGCGTGCCAGTTGGAGCCAGCGAGTGGCGTCGCTGGGTTCTCCGGTGAGTTGACCCTGAAGTTTCAACGCCGCCGCACTGGGGTCGGGAATATCGTCCTCGGCCAGCAAGCTCTCTTGATTGTAGGCGAATCCAGCACTGACATCGATTTCGGGCAGACGCACCGCCCGTTGAAGCCGGTTCTGCAAGGAGGTCGGCACTGCGGCATAGATCTCCACGGAACAATCCCAGGCGACAACTATCAATCCTGCCCACCAACTAAGGCGCGCCAAATGTTTCAGGACAATTCCCCACACCATAGAACCATGGGTATGTGTCATCGGGTAAGGAACCGAAACGTTGTCGTGCTTTGGTAGGGCACTCCGGGTCGGATGGTGGAGGAGGGAAACCAAGGTTTGTTGGGTGAATCTGGAAACTTCTGAGTTTCCAGGCAGAATCCGCTGTATTTTGGGTAGGCCACACCTGAAGTGCCCGTGATGCTTCCGTCGAGGTTATTGGCGGTGTAAAGCTGCACCCCGGGCTCAGTCGTCCAGACCTCCAGGACGCGACCCGAGATTGGTTCGTGGGCGAGTGCCGCGAGCGCCAAAGCGGTGCTGTCGTGCTTGAGCACGAAATTGTGGTCGTAGCCGGGAATGGCCAGTCCCGCATTCGCGTAGCGCTCGCCGATTCGGTGGGGTGTGGTGAAATCGAGCGCAGTTCCCCGCACACTCCGGATTTCGCCGGTAGGTATCAGTGTGCCATCCACGGGTGTGTAATGGTCGGCGGCGATCTCCAGTTCGTGATCCAAGATGGTGCCTGAGCCGGCGAGATTGAAATACGTATGATTGGTTAAATTCACCACGGTGGGCTTATCGGTCGAAGCGAGATATTCGATCCGCAGTTCATCGTTGTCGGTTAGCGTATAGCGCACCCTACTTTCCAAACGGCCTGGATACCCTTCCTCACCGTCGGCACTGACGTAGGACAGCTCCAAGGTGGTTTGCTGCGAAGTACCAGGAAGAATCGCCCCTTTCCAAACCCGCTTGTCGAAGCCCTGAGCGCCGCCGTGCAGCGTGTGTGCACCGTGGTTCTTGGTGATCGAATGCAGGTTTCCATCCAGTGAAAACTGGGCTCCTCCGATCCGATTCGCAAACCGTCCGGTGATTGCACCAAAAAATGGATGACCTTGCAAATAGCGTGCGAGGGTGTCGAAGCCTAGCACGACATTCCCCAGATTTCCTCCTCGGTCCCGGACGTGCATTCCGGTGAGGATGCCCCCATATTCCATGATGCGGGCTTGAGTGCCCCGGGCGTTTTTCAGAGTGAAACGTTGGATGAGCGTGCCGTTGGGCAAGCGTCCGAATTCGGTTTGTTCAAACGACACAAGTCAGTCTCCGTTTGCGGGATCATAGGGTTCGCATCCATTCTGATGCCGCAAGGAATCCGTCAGAATGGTGGCATCGCCGTCGCGACTGCCGTCCACTCATTCACCCACAGCCCCAGGAGAAATGCAAATCCCGCTGAGATCCACTTATCAGGTGAACCTGTTTTTCGGTGGCGCGGGACGAGGGGGCGATCCAGGATTGCGGGGGCATGCGAGTGATATTCCTTGAAGCGGGAGCCTGGGTGTTGCTGGCACTGCTTTGGATGACTTCCAGTGGGGGCGCCGCCGAAATGGAAGACCCAGGGTTGGACCCTTCGACTCCGCTTCGATTGGAGCCAGATCGAACGATTGGCGACATGCCGATCGAAGTGCGCCTCTTCAACTTGCCGACTGGAGCACGCATCCGATTCACCACCGACGGTACCGAGCCGAGTCTTCAAAATGGTCAAGATTACAGAGTTCCCTGGCGTTTAACCCAGAGCACGATCCTAAAGGTGGCTGCATTTGCTGATGGGCGCGCCCTTTCCCGGTCCACGACACACAGTTACCTGTCGTTGGACGAGGTCTTGAATCAACCAGTCAGACCAAAGGGCTATCCGCATGGGGACTCAGCATGGCAAGGGGAGCCTGCATATTATGGGATGGATCCGCGAGTGGTGAAGGATCCGAGGTATCGACATCGCATGAAGGCAGCACTTCGGGCACTGCCCACGGTCTCTTTGGTGAGTGCACCCAAGGATCTCTTTGGGCTCCAGGGGGGATTATATTTGAACTCCCAGGAACGAGGGGATGGATGGGAGCGGCGTTGCTCGTTGGAATGGATTGAAACCAACGGTTTGAGTGGCTTTCAGGTCGATTGTGGTTTTCGGATTCAGGGCAACACAGGAAGGCGCGCCGACAAGACGCCGAAACATTCCTTTCGAGTGCTATTCAAGAGGACTTACGGGCCCGCCAAGCTGCGGTATCCGGTATTTCCGGATTCCCCTGTGACCCGCTTTGAGAGTCTGGTGCTGCGAGCAGACTACAACAACGCTTGGACGCACTGGAAGCCCGAGGACAATGAACGGGCGCAGCGCATTCGGGATTCCTGGTTGAAAGAATCGCACCGTGCCATGGGATACATGGCGGGGCACAATCGATATGTTCATCTCTATCTGAACGGGCTCTATTGGGGGATTTATGATGTCGCGGAACGACCCGATGCTAGTTTCGAGGCAGCTCATTTGGGTGGTGAAAAGGAGGACTATGATGTGCTGGATGATTCTGGGATCAAAAGTGGTTCTTCTGAATCACTTCGAGCTTACAAGGCGTTGTCCCGGATTTCGCGCGTGGGTGCCATGGAACGGGTCGGGCAGCAGGTGGATCTGCAACACTTCATGGATTACCTGCTACTTAATTTCTATGCAGGTAATCAAGACTGGGGTGAATACCAGAATTGGTACGTTATCCGTGGTCGGGGTTTGGATTCTCGGTTTCGACACTTCGTCTGGGATGGTGAGATTACGTTGCAGTCCCTTCGCGACGACGTCGTGAATCAGCCTGACCGACCTCCGATGGTGCTCGGAAGGCGACTGGCGCAGGATCCCGAGTATCGGTTGGCCTTTGCAGATCGCGTGCAAAAGCACTGCTTTGGCAATGGTGCGCTCACGCCAGAAGCCAGTTCTGCCCGATGGCAGCGGCGAGCCAGCGAATTGGAGCTGCCGCTGCTCGCCGAATCGGCGCGCTGGGGATATTGCCGCCGAGATCCTCCGTACACTCTTGAAGACTGGTATGCCGAACGGACTCGTTTGCTGGGCGAGTATTTTCCGAAACGAACTCAAGTTCTCCTTCGTCAGTTGCGCTCCGCCGGCTTGTATCCAAAGGTGGTCGCTCCCCGGCTCACTCTTCGCCCGAACCCGGAGAACGGCTCGCAACTCAAGCTCATCCTCGGCGCGGAGGATCTTGCGGGTGGCGTGGTTTACCTCACGACGGACGGCACGGATCCGCGGGTGCCTGGGAAGAGCGAACCGTCTCCCAGTGCAAAAGCTCATCAGGATGACGTGTTCGTGACCGCTCCGTTGGCTATTAAGGCTCGCACGCTGCTCGGAACCAACTGGAGTGCGCTGGTCGAGGTGGTGTCTCCAATTCGGTGATACCTTGGGAACCTGTCCATCGCGCACACGGGAATTGCGTTCGTGAAGCGCGCCGAGTACTCCGTGGGGAGTTCCAAGCATGTCTGTCGATTCGAGTTGTCAGGAATGTGGGTCTGAAATCCCGGTTGGAGCGCCGCAGGGCATCTGCCCTCGCTGCGTGATCGGATCTGCCTTGGCTACGTTGGACGCGGAGCCGCCGCGCACCGGCCGCACCTTTGGAGAGTACGAAATTCTCGACCGACTAGGCGAAGGCGGCGCGGGGGTTGTCTATCGGGCACAGCATCGCGATTTGAAGCGCATCGTGGCGCTCAAATTGTTGCGAGGGGGCCCTGCGGCATCCGATCCAGAACGTCGCCGGTTTCGTGTCGAGGCGTTGTCGGTGGCTCAATTGCAGCATCCGGGTTTGGTCACTTTGTACGAAGTGGGCGAGGTGGAAGGGACGCCATTTATTGCCATGGAATACATGCCAGCGCGCAGTCTCGCCGACCAATTACGTTCCGAAGGTCCCTTCGATCCCGATCGCGCAGCGACTTACCTACGGACAGTAGCAGAAGTCATGCACTTCTGTCATGAGCGTGGGGTGATCCATCGCGATCTCAAGCCATCGAACATTCTTCTGAATGTCTACAATCAGCCACGTGTCAGCGACTTCGGGCTGGCCCGTCACCTGGACAGTCCGAGTGAATTGACGGCGAGTGGTGATGTGATTGGCACGGTGCGCTACGCGTCGCCAGAGCAGATCCAGGGGCGGCGGGGCAGTGTGGGGATTGCGAGTGACATCTATTCCTTGGGAGCGTCCCTTTACGAATTATTGGCGGGCAGGCCGCCATTCACAGCGGAAACCATGGGGAGTTGCAGGAGAAAATCCTGCACCGGGAAGCAGCGTCGCTGCGATCGATCCGGCCGGAGGTTCCTGTCGATCTCGACACCATCTGTGGCAAGTGCCTCGCCAAGGAACCGGACCGCCGTTACCCGACCGCGGCGGAACTCGCCTTGGATCTGGGGCGATTCCTGCGTCGGGAGCCGGTACTAGCCCGGCCTGTCACCCTCTGGATTCGCGCCTAACGTTGGATGCGACGGCACCCGCTCATAACGATCGCTATTCTCTCCTTGGAGTTGGCCGCGTCCATCGCGTTGTTTGGCGCTTGGGTGGCCACCCGCAGCCTGGAGCGTGAATTGTGCGAGGAAGTGTTGCGCAGCAATGTTCACGCAGCGCAGGGCATTGCCAGCACGGTGCTCTGGCAGTTTGCCACCCTCGGAGAATCAGTCGCTCAACTCGCCGCCCAATCGGAATTAAGGCAGGCCATCCAGTCGCGCGACCAGGACCGGTTGCGTGCTCTGGTGCGACAGTTCTGCGACCGTCACGCCGTGGGTGGTGGTGGCAATTTCAACACCGTGGTGATTGAAGACGCCGAGGGACGAGCCTTAGCCCATGGCCCCCGCAATTTCAACATTGACGGCATGGTGTTTCGCGGCCGGAACTACTTCTTAGGAGCCCGCCAGCACGGTCCCGAGCTCAAGGGGCGGGATGCGGTGCATGTCTCGCGGGTTTTTCATTCCCAGGACGATGGGCTCTACAAATTGGCGGTCTCGGCACCGGTTTGGGAAGGCACCAACTTTACGGGAGTTGTGGCTGCCACCATTTCATTGCGCGGAGATCTCGGCCATCCCCTCGGAGATCGCATGCGGACTGTCGTGCTCGTGGCGCCGATCGACAACAATCCCCGAGAAAGCGCGGTACTAGACCTAAAACAAGCGTGTTGGAGTTAGCACTACAGCGACGTTTTGAGGGATTTCCATTTTTTGAGTTCTTTGAGGCGGCGTTTACGATGGGAGCGGTAGGCCTGATCGTTGCGCCGTGTGTGATATTTCACCAAAATCACCAGGTAGGCAGGTTCGC
>SXSK01000088.1 GCA_005793375.1 Verrucomicrobiales bacterium
GGACTCAACAACAAGATTCGAGTGACTACCAGGCGAGCCTATGGATTTCGAACGTTTCGAGCTCTCGAAGTGGCTCTTTACCACGCTCTTGGGAAACTACCAGAGCCGCCTCTCACCCACAGATTCTGCTGAGGAGGCGTTAATTTCGATCACCCTCGGGCGATCGACTGGGATTTGTTCTTCCAAGCCCTCCGGGGGCTCAATCAAGGGAGATCCATCTCGGTGCCTCAATATGATTTCACTCAGTCCACCCGATCCACCCGATTCCAAATATGTCCACCACGGGCGATTATTCTGGTTGATGGACTTTGGCTTTTGCGCAAACCGGAAATTCGGCGCTATTTCATCCACAGTTTTTTCGTCGAATGCCCGCCAGAGCTTCGCTTGGAGCGTCGGCTCCGACGGGACCAGCGTGAGCGTGCGCGATCGGAGACCTCGGTGCTTACACAGTTCCGAGAACGTACGGAGCCCATGCACCAGCGCTATGTAGAACCTCAACGCCGGCATGCCTCTGAAATTCTAAACTCACCCGTTTCCATCGAAGAAGCCCGCTGCATGGCACGACAACTCAAATCGCGCCTGAATCCAGAATTTTCCCGCCATGAATGAAACCCAACTTCGTGAACGCATGACAGATCGGCTGATAGCCGCTCAAACGCCTTGGGGTCGATGGAATATCCACATGTATTTGAAATGGAAACGCGGCGCTTGGCAAGCGGTGATAGGAAGCGCTTTTTTTCTCAAACGCACCCTGGACATCATCCTCAGCCTGGTCGCGCTGGCCTTACTATCGCCGGTGTTCCTCGTCCTGGCTGTGCTCGTGAAACTGGATGGTGGTCCGGCCTTTTTCAAGCAAACCCGGATTGGCCTGATGGGTAAGGAATTCAAAATGCTCAAGTTCCGCTCCATGGTCGTCGACGCGGAAGCTCGCTTAAAAGATCTGCTGAGTAGAAACGAGGCCAAAAGGGGCGTTACTTTCCAATTGAAAGATGATCCGCGGGTCACTTCCCTGGGGCGATTCATCCGAAGATCCTCGCTCGATGAGCTCCCACAATTTTGGAATGTTCTCAAGGGCGACATGTCGTTGGTCGGTCCGCGCCCGCCGGTTCCCAGAGAAGTCGCTCTTTACTCTCAGTCAGATCGACGGCGTCTTCTGGTCAAGCCGGGCATCACCTGTCTATGGCAAGTCGGTGAACGCCATGGCCGCACCCTCGAAATCGGCGACCGCTTTTCCATCGATTTCCCCGAACAGGTCGACCTCGATGTCCGCTACATAGAAAGCCAGAGTCTTTGGAAAGACCTGCTGATTCTCGCGAAAACAGTCCCTGCCATATTGTTTGGCAAACGGATGTAACGCCATGAAAGCCGTCCTGATATGCCCCGCCGACCGGCCTGCCGCGACATTCTTGGCCCGGCAGTACCCACTCGCGCTCGTTCCGATCCTCGGCCGTTCTCTTCTCGATCTTTGGCTTTCAGAAATGGCCACCCGGGGCGCTACTCGCGTCCTTGTTCTGGCTGCCGATCGGCCCGATGATATTCGGCGCTCGATCGGACGCGGTGAAGCCTGGGGGCTTGCTGTCGAGGTACTCCCCGAGACCCGTGAACCGTCGATTGGCACCGTCCAAGATCGCTTCAAGCAACACGAGGTTTTTGTCATCGAAGGACTCCCTCCTTCCGGGCCATCCATCTGGTCAAGCCCCACTCAGTGGTTTCATCAAATGATCGCGTGGATCCCGTTGGCGGCAGCCAATCGAGTCGGCTATCGTGAGCTTTCCCGAGGCGTCTGGATTCACAGACGCGCCCGCGTCTCGCCGAATGCGCGGCTGGAAGGTCCTTGTTGGATCGGCCAAAATGCCTGGGTCGGCAGCCGTGCCGAAATCCTCGCGGGTTCCGTGGTGGAGGACAATTCCTACATCGACGAAGGCGCCGAGGTTTCCGCCAGTTGGATTGGACCGGGCACCTATGTGGGTGCCTTTACCAAAATTCGAAATTCCCTCAGCTGGGAACGTGGCCTTTACCATGTCGAATCCCAATCGTTTGTGGAGGTCACGGACAGTTTCCTCATGTGTGGAATCAGCTCGATGGAGCGACAACCAACCGCCGGAAGATTCATGGGTCGATTGTTGGCACTGATCGCCCTGGTTGTCAGTTCACCCATTGTCCTTGTCGCCCTTCTCCACCGTGAGCAAGGTCAACCTCTGTTTCAACGTCGGCAAGCCATCCGCGCCCCCACTTCGGCCGAATATCCCCTCACCTGCGATTACTTCGAGATGGCAGGGCTTGACGGCCTTTTCCGTCGCTGGCCTGAGTTACTCAATGTGATACGCGGGGAATTCGCCTGGGTCGGAAACCGCCCTCTCACTCGCGACGAATCCAAATCCCTCGCCGACGAATTCGAACGCCTTTGGCTAACTGTCACGCCGGGAATCTTCTCACTTGCAGATGCTGAAGCCTGCGTCGATCCGTTTGGAGATGAAGCCCGTGCTCACGCCAGCTTCTACGCCGTCCAGCATTCCTGGAAGACCGACTTGCATATTTTGATGCGATCCCTGGTCCAATGCTTTAATCCAAAAATACAAACTCAGAAACCTCCTGAGCCCGTTAAGACCGCTTCCGTATGAACATCCACACTAACGAAAACAGCCTCCACGTATCCGAAGTCCCGGAACTGAATGCGACGACTGCCGGCGCATTCCGGGATCAAATCAAATCCGGACTCCAACCCAGTCACACCCACATTGATCTGGACCTTTCGCAAACGAAGTTCCTAGACAGCAGTGGTCTCGGAGCTCTGATTTCGGTCCACAAGATCATGTCGTCGCGCAAAGGAGTCGTGCGTATCATCAATCCCACCACTCAGGTCCAACAGATCCTCGAACTGACGCGCATGCATCGGATCTTCGAGATCGTCCGCAACTGATCATGAGAACTCATTCACTAGGCGATACCCTGCTGGTCAATGAATTCGGCAATTTCAGCGGACCGTGTGCCGGTATGGTGAGAGACTTGGTTCGAGCCACCCTGAAACCAGATCATAAGTACGTAGAGGTCGATCTGAAAAATTCCCGGTTCGTCGATAGCGAAGGATTGAGCGCTTTGATCAGTCTCCATAAGACAGTCGTGCAACGAGATGGCGCCGTCCGTATCCGGAACGCCAGTCCAATGGTTCGCGACCTCTTCCAACTGACTCATCTCGACACGCTCTTCGAATTCGTACCCGCTGCCTGAACATGTCCACTCTCACGTCCTCGCCGGGAAGACTGATGCGGATCGAATGTCCGTGCGATCTCGCCGCCACCCGGGAAGCCACTCGGTCTATCCATCTGTTCCTGTCCCAACTCGGGGTACCCGAAGACGAGTTGGCCGCCTGGGAGCTCATCGCGGCCGAGGCCGGTAACAACGCCGTGGAATACGCGGCAGGGGATGCCCTGAAGCAACCCGTGGAGCTGGCGATCGAGGTGACTCCAACGCACATCGAACTCCGGGTTTTCGATCACTCTCCCGGCTTCGATCTGCCGGAAGTCATCGAACTTCCAGACCCCATGTCCGAGGGTGGGCGTGGGTTGTTCCTCATGTCCACGCTGTCCAACAGCATAGAATATCTGCGCGGTAGGAAACAAAACTGTCTCATCATTCGAAAAGTACGGGCCGTTCCAAAAGAAGTCGTCGAAACCCAATCCAATGCCCTCGAAGTCGCAACACTCGAATCGACTCTCCAGTGCATGACGGAAGAGTTGGCAGCTTCCTACGAAAGCCTTTCAGCCATTTTCCGTTTCACCTCAGAACTCAACCGAGGGGGTGGTGGAGCGGAATTCACAGAACGTTGGCTGAATGAACTCCGCGAACGCGGAGGGGCGGATTGGTTTGTCTTGCGTCTCACCGGAGGCTCCAACTCCAGTATCAGCGTCAATTGCACGTCTCGCCCCGATCTCAGTTTGCCCGTCCTCAAACTCAACGCCCCTGAAGGCAGCCCCCTACCCGCCGAAGCACAGGCCGCCATCAATCGATTTGATGTTTGGTTCGGTCTAGAAAGCCCACTCGCCGAAAACGACCCGCTATGCCTCATCGGAAGCCCCTTGTCAGGATTCGTTCATCCCATCTTCGTTGGTTCGGAACTGGAAGGCGTCATGGCGGTCGGCCGCTACACCAATACGCAGGCGTTCAACGCCGGCCAGGTCAACATCATCCACACCATCTCGGACTTCCTCGGAATCCAACTCCGCAACGCCAGAATCCAAGAGGATTACCTTCGCGGCCGACTGGTCACCAGGGAACTGGAGATCGCTGCCACAATTCAACGATCACTCTTGCCAGTCCAGCTTCCAGAACCGCCCGGGTTCTGCTTGGCCGGCCACTCACAGAGCGCCAGCAAAGTAGGCGGCGACTTTTATGATGTGTTGCCCGTTGGTGAACATGGGCTGCTCTGCATTATCGCTGATGTCATGGGCAAAGGTGTCCCCGCCGCCATGTTCGCCGCCATCTTCAGAAGCCACGTCCGCTCACGGCCCGATCTCGCCCATCGCCCAGGCCTCTTTCTGGAGTGGCTCAATGCCGTCTTATTCCAAGATCTGGACCGAGTTGAAATGTTCATCACCGCTCAACTCGCATTCGTCGACCTCAGGACTCGACGCTTGTCCGTGTCGTCAGCCGGACATTGTCCCTTGATCGTTGGCGCGCCAGGTTCCGATATCCGAGAAATCAGCATGGAGGAACGGTGTTACTACCTCAATGAGGTCTAGTCTGAACGTATGGCTTGTATAGCTTGCAGGATTCAGTTTAGACGACTCATAAAAACCCACTCGTACACCGGATTGATCGACACTTCGGAAACTCGCCATTCGACC
>SXSK01000089.1 GCA_005793375.1 Verrucomicrobiales bacterium
CACGCAAAAGTCGGGTAGTTTACCTATAACTCCTCGGACCTCACCGCGGCTCCGTCCAATCACGGAATAAATCGGGCGTTCACACCCCTCCCCATTCTCAAAATCCGTCCTCGCCCGATCTATTCCGCTTCGGGATTAGGGGTGAAACCGGAGAGGCAACGCGACGCTGCAAACCTGGGTGAATTAGGAATAGGAGTCGCTCAATTTGCACAAGAAATTGTGTCACTTCAGCTTAGATACTGGAAGGAATATCGCATGCCTTGACTGTGATCAGCGCTTTCAGGCGACGATCTTTCGGACCACGTTTCCCGAAACGTCGGTGAGCCTAAAATCCCGTCCGGCATATCTATAGGTGAGGCGCTCGTGGTCCATGCCGAGCAAGTGAAGAATCGTCGCGTGAAGATCGTGCACATGAACGGGGTTGTCCACGGCATCCCATCCCAACTCATCGGTCGCCCCATAGGTCATCCCGCCCCGCACACCGCCGCCCGCCATCCACATGGTGAAGCCGTAAGGATGATGATCCCGTCCGTCTGGGCCTTGCGCGGCCGGTGTCCGGCCAAATTCACCACCCCAGATCACCAACGTGTCTTCTAGAAGTCCTGTCGATTTGAGATCTCTGAGCAATCCGGCGATGGGGAGGTCGGTGGCTGCTGCGTTCGTTTCATGGCCGGATTTGAGTCCGCTGTGTTGATCCCAAGGCTGGAATCCGCCCGTTGTGTGATAAAGTTGGACGAATCGAACGCCACGTTCAACCAATCGTCGAGCCAGTAGGCATTGTTTGCCAAAGACAGCCGTGTGGCTTTGATCAATGCCATAGAGTTTACGGGTGGCTTCAGATTCGCTTGCGAGATCGAAGGCTTCTGGTGCCTCGGACTGCATCCGGTAAGCGAGCTCGAAGGAGGCGATGCGCGCGGCGAACCTTCCATCGTCGGCACGTTGCGCCGCATGAATCTCGTTGAGGCGTTTCAAGGCGTCGAGCTGGGTCCGAGGATTCAAGGTGTTGAGGGATGAGCTCTTGAGATTCCGGATGGGGTTGTCGAGATCGGAGACAAAGGTTCCTTGGAAGGACGCGGGTAGGAAACTGGCGCCATATTGTCGAGCTCCCTCGATCAATGGCCCTGGGCCGATCGCGAAAAATCCCGGCAAGTTCTGATTCTCGGTGCCCAATCCGTAGGTGATCCAGGCTCCCATGCTTGGCCTGGAAGAGACGCGTTCCCCGGTGTTCATCTGAAGGCATCCCCCAGGATGATTCGTGTCGTCCGCCGTCATGGATCGGATCACGCAAATGTCATCAACGCAACGAGCGGTGTGGGGAAACAGGGAGCTGACATCGAGTCCGGATTGGCCGTGTTGTTGAAAGGACCAGGGAGAGGCGAGGAGGTTGCGCTGTTGGCCCAGGTAGAGTTTTGGTGATGGCTTTCCGTTGTCCCGTGTGAGGCGGGGTTTGGGATCGAAGGTATCGACTTGAGAAGGGCCGCCCGGCATGAATAAAAAGATGACGCGTTTCGCTCTGGCTGGGAAATGGGACGCCTTTGGAGTGAGTGGATGGGTGGAGGCTCCTGGGGAATCCGCGATGCTCCGATCACCTAGCAATGCTGACAAAGCCAAACCGCCAAAGCCGGCACCGGTGCGCCACAGGGCTTCCCGGCGGTTCATGATTGCGGGAAGGTGCAACGAATAGGGCTTCGAAACATTCATGAAGTTACTGGGTGCGGTTCTTTTCATTCCATTTTCACCCTTAATCCACGTAAAAGAATTCGTTGGAACATAGCAGCAACTGGCAGAGCCGTTCCTGGCAATCGGTGGGATCCTGAGCCGACAAGACGTTCCGCGCAACGATTCGTTCTTCGGCATCGGGCAATCGCCCTAGGATGATTCGATAGGCTGACTGAATGAAACGCTCGGGATCGGAGGATGTCGATTCGAGAGCTGCCCGTCGAGCCATGGCACGGGCCTGGGCAATGGCGAAGGGATCGTTCAATAGGAATAGGGCCTGAGGGGCAACGGTGGATTCACTGCGCTTTTCCACGACGGCGGTGCTATCTGGGGCATCAAAGATCGAGGCAAAGCCGGATTTGACGCCGGTTCGTACAGACATCAGGTAGAGCGACCGGCGGGGCTCCGCCATTTCCAGGAAGCCGAGCCCACCCATGCGCATGTCCAGTTGGCCTGCAGTGGCGAGCAAACTATCCCGGAGCGATTCGGCATCCAGACTCGTTCGGTTCATATGGCCCAGCAAGCGATTCTCCGGATCTGCCGCAAGGGATTCGGGGGTGGGGTTGCTCCCTTGCTGATAGACAGCAGAAAGGAGGATCAATCGGTGCAAGGCTTTCATCGACCAACCCGAATCGATGAAGTAGGACGCCAAGTAATCCAGGAGTTCCGGATGCGTTGGGCGTTCACCGCGTTGCCCGAAGTTGGTGGAGGTGCGAACGAGTCCTTGGCCGAAGTGATGCTGCCAGATTCGGTTCACGGCGACGCGTGCGGTCAGCGGATTGTTCGTGCTGGCGATCCAATCCGCCAGTTGTCGGCGTCCACTGCCTTGGGTAATCGGCGGCGGCTTGTCCCCCGAGAGAATTTTCGGGAAACCGCGCGGGACGACATCGCCTGGTTTTGCGGGATTTCCCCGCAGATAGACGTGGGCGTCTTTGAATCCTTCATGGCGGGTACCTTTCGGTCCGCCCTCCTGCACGACCACGGCTTGAGGGAGATTGGTGGGGATGGCCTGGATGAGATCGGTTGCTTCTTCCTGAAGTTTTTGGAGCTGTCGAGAGATCGGCGATGGCAACAGCGATTCACGGTCGTTTTCTTTGAGCCAGAAGGGGCCGACGGGTGAACTCAATTCGTCGAAGGCAAATGACTGACCATTGGGCTGTCTCAGCTCCGGGACGTCAGGGTTGATCCAGGTGTTGAGCAGTTCCTGCTCGATGCCGACACGTTCAGCGTCAGTCAGCACTTGCTCAAAAATCCGGATTTCCGCTATCGCCCCCTGGAACTTGCTCGCGCCACCAGATCCAGGTCCGCCGATGCGGAGTGCTTTGATTTGCGGGTCTGCTGAGACGCCGTCAATTGCCGACGATTTGCCGGCAAGTTCCATGTTCCGATACAACGCCACTCCATGAGGCCCCCAAGTGAGACAGATTAACTCCAAGGGTGAATTGGTTTTCGGGCTGGCGACAATATCCCCGCTGGTGCCGTCCTTTCTCAAGATGGCGTGCAAGCCGCCGCCGGGAGTTGGCATCAAGCCGATTCCGTGGCGGCCTGTGTCAGAATCTTCCCAACCAAGGATTCGTTGTCCGGACGTGTTCGTACTCGCCGTCTGATAAACGACGAATAGGCTGCCTTCGGGAGGCGCGGACTGTTGAATTTCCAACAACTCACTCCCGGTGAACTGCAGCACTGGTCGGGACTTGCCTGAGGCAGAACGATTCGTTCGCTGGGGCCCGATCGCACTCGGGGCAACCGTGGCGCCTCGGATGGTGGATCGAGCGCGATTGGGCAGTTGTATGACGCGTCCTTCTTCAGAAACCTTCAATCGGGGATCGTTTGCGGAAAGCTTAACCGATGGCATTGACCGTTTCGAAGTCGCACCTGGAAGGTCATTCGGTGAGTCTGAGTTCATGGAGGCAAGGCCAACCCTAAGCGCTTTTTCCACATGGCTCGCCGCCATTTCCACGGATGCCCTGGTCGTCGGGTTGTATTCGCGAGCTTCTAACAAACTTCTATAATCGACCCAGGGTTGTTCCCACACTCCTGGTTCGAGACTCGGCCTCCGCACGTCGCCTGCTTCTGCAACCATCCATGGGGATGAGGGCAAAACTATCGTTCCCTGTTCGTTGGTTGAATTCCCCCAGGAAGGTTGCGCCATTAGATCGCGGTTGAGGTTCCAAGTGCGGTGGCCATCCACTTCCTCGATCGTCCAATCCACCAGGGCGACTGGTGTGACTTCACGGTGTGCGGCAAGAAGGAGTTCGATGCGATCGCCCTTCTGAACGTTGAAGGTATTCGGAGATCGAATAGCGGATACGGATTGTAGGTCGACAGTTTCGCCCGCGGCCAGCGGAAGCAGCGCTAATTGGCGACGACCGCCGGTGGTTTTAAGGTCTAAGGCGACTTCAAAATTTTTTCCGCCTTGGATCCTTCCATTCCCGATTCGGCCGACGAGTCGGATGATGCCGTGGAGAGGACTTGTCCAACTGACGACCACTCCGTTGGATTTGGAGCCCCACAGGCTTAGGCCGAGGCCGGGAAGCGATACCTCGTTTATGACCACCGAATTTGTACCGCGATTGAGGCGAATAGCGGGTATTGAATTTGTGTTCTGGCTCCAGCAATCGAGGCCTGGGATTCCGTTCGTATGAAGACTGAGAGATGCCAATGCCCGGTAAGCTCTGAGTCCTATGTAATCCATCCATTGGACGAAGACTTGGGGATGCAACGAACGGCTGCGGGCGAACTCGCCTACCGAGGCTGAGGCTAAGTCGCGGGGCAGAGTGGTCCACTCCCACGCTGCCACCAAGTATTGCCCAGTCTGCTCGGTGACCAACCGTTCGATGCCTGTCAAGTATTCTAACTCCGCAGCGCGTTTTCGTTCTTGGATTAATCCCTGGATTTCCTTTTGTCGCTGTTTCTTGGCCTCGATCCGATCGAGTTCAGCATTGGGAACCAATGGAACCCGGACCAGTGGCGTGTTACCGAGCACGGGACTGGGAATCAGGCGGGTACTGAAAAAGATGCCAGCCATCGCGTAATAATCTTGGATGGTGATCGGGTCGAACTTGTGATCATGACAACGCGCGCAGCCGAGTGTCAGTCCCAGAAAGGCTCGCCCGACCACGTCGATCTGATCATTGACGTAATCCGCGATCATTTGGTCTTTGTCGACATCGCCCGGGACAAAGTCCGCGATGGCTAGAAACCCAGTGGCGACCAAGGCGTCCGCATCCAGTTCCTCTCGATTCGTAGGTTGGAGGATATCGCCGGCGATTTGGCGACGGATGAAATCGGTGTAGGGGAGGTCGCGATTGTGGGATTCCACCACCCAATCGCGATAACGCCAGGCTTCGCGGAAATCGCTCTCTACAGGGAGTTGGATTAAATCCCGTGCATCTGCGTAGCGAACCACATCCAGCCAGTGGCGGCCCCACCGCTGGCCATAGGCAGGTGAGGCCAGCAATCGATCCACGAATTTGGAAACAACGTTCGGATTCGAGTCGTGTTCAAAGGTGTCCAGTTCCTGCGGTGTCGGTGGAAGCCCGGTCAGGTCATAGGAAATTCGTCTCAACAAAACGCGACGATCGGCGGGTGGTGAGAGGGCTAATTTTCTAGACTCGAGTGCAGCCAGTATGAAGCGATCGATGGGTGTCCGTACTCGTTCGCGATCGGTCACCGATGGAAGGGTTGGCTGTTGAATTGGCCGAAATGCCCAATGCTTGGAGTCATCGCCCAGGAGACTCTGCACGAACGCGAGGAAGAACAACGCCGTCGAACCCCATAGAATCGCATATCGACTCAGGAAGCGGACTTGGGAGCCGAGCGCGACCTTGGTTTGATGGAATGGGAGCTGACCCTTCGAATAGAGCATGCGACCAGACTGGCGGTGTGCGCTGAGTCCGGGAGACCTCATCGTCCTGATTAGCGATGTTCGCATGGCGGTCTTTGTGGCTTCAGGCTCTACAGAAAGCCCAGTTCACGCAACCACTGAGCACAGGAGGTTGTCCAAGTGGAGTAGGGGTGAGCATTGGTGCGCACGCCGAAATCATGCGCGGCGCCAGCGTAAACATGGAGTTCCGCCGGGACGCTGGCACGCCTGAGCGCGAGGTACATGAGCACGCTGTGTTCGGGTGGACTGATGAGATCCTCCCCACCATGCGCCAAGAATATAGGTGGAGTTCCCTTCGGGATTTGTAGTCCCGGCGCGAGTTCGTCTTTATCCTTTGCTTTCAAATAGCCTGGATAAACGGACACGGCGAAGTTCGGACGGGAACTGATCTGGTCGATAGTATCCACCGGTTCATAAGTGCGCTTCTCAAAGCTGGTTGCCGTGGATAAGGCGAGATGGCCGCCTGCGGAGAAGCCGACAATCCCGATGCGGTCTGGGTGGATCCCCCACTTGACTGCGTGGTTTCTTACCAGTCGTACGGCGCGTTGTGCATCTTGAAGCGGGCGCCGGGCGGGTTCATTCTTGGGTTCGTCGGGACGCCGGGGGACGCGGTACTTGAGGATGACCCCGGTGATTCCGATGGAATTCAACCATGCAGCGACTTCCTGGCCCTCCAATTCCCAGTAGAGGTCCCAGTAGCCGCCTCCGGGACAAATCACCATGGCCGCGCCGCTGTTCTTCGCCTGATCTGGGCGATGAATGGCGATCAGCGGTTTGGAAACATCCGTGATCAATTGCGTGGGTTCGGTGACCTCGACCTGTTTTCGGTCGAGCTTCGGAGAGAGTCTGGTTCGCTCTGGGCCCAACTTCCCATCCTCATCGGGAACAGCGCCCGGCCAAAGCTCGACTAAGACCGGGGCCGTCGAGTTTTCGGCGGCCTGGGCGAAGTTCATCGCGAGGATTAGCAACCAAAAGGCGAGGACGTGATGCATACAGTGAAACTGGGGTTGGTAGGTGGATTTGGAGGAACGCGTTGCTGTCAGAGGCTAGGACTATCTCAGCAGTCCGGCAATCGACTTGAGGCCGGGAACAGCCGTTTCGCGCTGGGTTGGGCTGTTGGCCTGGAACGGTTGGATTGTGGGGCTAGAAACACTTTGGATTCCGGATCGAGGTGCCGCAGTGAGTGTCGATTAAGGCCAGTGCCCTAGGCATTCCCCCGATGGTCCCGATGGGTGGCTGACGACTGGATCAGCTACTATGCCTTTGATTCAGAGTTCTTTTGGGTGCGATCTTCGTCGAAGCGTCGGCTCTCCGAGGTGGCAATTTTCGCAGGTGCTTCCCCAAAATTCGGTGAGCGGCTGGTGGATTTTGTCGGTAAGGTGACGGCAGATAGGTCATCGATCGGCCCGAGATCCGGTCGAAGTCTGTTAATCCAACGACATCAATTTGGTCTTATGAACGCTACGAATCGCCTTTTCAATCGGCTCTACCGAATTGCGCTCTGGATGCTCGTTTGTCTCCCGTTGGGTATGCGAGCGCAGACGACACCGGAAATCATTCGGGTTCAGTTGGAGAAGACGAACATCCTGGTGACAGTTCGCGTGCCTTCTGGATTGCGAAAAGTCACGCTGGAAAGCCGCACTCGCTTCAGCACCGGGACGTGGGCTCCTCAACGTGTCGCCCGCCTGGATGGCTCTGGTGGCGAGTGGACATTTGTTCTTCCC
Source organism: Verrucomicrobiales bacterium (assembly GCA_005793375.1). Classification (GTDB taxonomy): domain Bacteria; phylum Verrucomicrobiota; class Verrucomicrobiia; order Limisphaerales; family UBA9464; genus SXSK01. Next base: position 7,330 of record SXSK01000089.1, read on the forward strand.
CGCACCGTGGACCTGGAGTTGTTGCGCGTGCGAGCCGATGCCACGGAACCATTCCCGGCTTCATTCTATCAAGGGACCAATGAGTTTATTGGGCCGCCAACTTCCGGGGGCGGGCGGGGCGAATTTTTTGGAGCGATCGACGCGTTGCCCGAGGATGCCACCGGCAATGGAGGGGACCGAGCTGTGGTCGAATCGGACATTTGGAAGATACGGGGCGACAATCTCTACTTCTTCAATCAGTACCGAGGCCTTCAAGTCATTGATATCAGCCAACCGGATGCCCCCAAACTGCGCGGTGCTTTGTCACTTCCTGCGACGGGGGAGCAACTGTATCTGATGAATGATTTCGCGATTCTGCTAACCCGCGACTGCAATATGTCCCCTGGGAAGAGTACTGTTTTGATTGTCGACACAACGGCTCAACCGATCCAAATCGTCGGTCGGGTCGAAGTGGAGGGCACGATTCAAGAGAGTCGGATGGTTGGTTCAGCGCTCTATGTGGCCTCGGAGACCTATCGCCCGGTGAACGTGGTGGATCCCAAACTTGGCAACACCTGGGAGTGGGGAACCATTGTCACTTCCATGGATCTTTCCACTCCAGCGTCGCCGAAGTTACAGGGTTCGCTCTGGTACCCCGGCTCAGGCAATGTGCTCACGGCGACGGATCGTTACCTGTTTGTCTCCGTGCGTGACCCGGCGAACTGGTGGCACTCTCAGATTCATCTCATCGATATCTCGGATGCAAAGGGCGTCATGGTGCGTCGAGGTATGGTGCGACCTCAGGGGCAGGTCCCGGACAAGTTCAAGATGCACCTGTCCGGTGACATTTTCACGGTAGTGTCTGAAACATGGTCCGATCGGGCGCAATGGACCAGCGTCTTGGAGACGTTTGATGTGGTTGATCCGCAAACCCCGGCTCGTTTGGGGAGAGTCGTCATCAAGGCTGGAGAACGGCTTTTTGCGACGCGTTTCGACGGCGCCCGGGCTTATGTGGTGACGTTTCGTCAGATCGACCCCCTGTTTGTCGTGGACCTCAGCGATCCTCGAAATCCGAAAGTTGCGGGTGAATTGGAAGTCCCAGGCTGGTCGACCTACATTCAGCCTTTGGGTGACCGTCTGATCTCCATCGGTATCGACAATGTCAATGGATGGCGCGTGGCGGTGTCGTTGTTCGATGTGAAGAACCCTGCGGCACCAGCGCTTCTCAGCCGCGTGCCTGTCGGTGAGAATCACTCCTGGAGCGAGGCCAATACAGATGAGAAGGCCTTTGGGATTTTCCCGGACTTGGGACTGCTGCTGGTTCCATTTCAGGGCGACAGCACCAATGGTTATGTATCACGGGTCCAGTTGATCGACCTGGAGGGGAATCGGTTGGTCGCTCGCGGCTCTGTTGAACACACGTTGGTGCCGAGGAGGGCCACCGTTCATCGAGACCGTATTGTCTCCATCTCGGGAAGAGAGTTGCTCACGCTCAACGCTGTTAACCGGGATCGGCCCAGCGTCGAGGGCACCCTGGAATTATCCTGGCGTGTGGACCGTGTCGTGGCGACAGGCAATCACCTTCTCGAGTTCAGTTCGGCAAATTCCTGGGACACATCACATTCCCTGCTGCGCGTTGTTTCGGGCTCGGATCCCGAAGTGGTGTTGCGGACGACGAGTCTTGGTTCTCTGCCTGTGCTTGGGTCGTCGACACGGGATAACACGCTTTACGTTCTCCAAGGGAAATCCGAATGGTGGTGGCCCGCAGATACCTCAACCGAACCCAAACCCCCCATCGAAACCAATCTGGTCCTGACAACCTTTGATTTGACCGCGCTGCCAGAAATTCGGGTTTTGGGAAGAACGGAGATTGCGGCTCCACCGCTCGGCTGGAGCACCGATTGGCGTGCGCTTTGGGTGAGGGACGGGGTGATTGTCTGGAGCGGCGGCGGAGGCTATTGGAACTGGTGGGGCCGGGGTGGCCCCGTTGCCATCGACGCTCTCCCGGCGGGCGGGCTGTGGGCTCCATGGTTCGGAGGTCAAGGTGGCCGGTTGATGGCTTTTGATGTCACGGACCGTCAAAAACCAAGATTGGCTTCAGATCTGAACCTGACGAACAACCAGCGCTGGAATTTCAGCCAAGCTTACCACGCCGATGGGCGTGTGTTCTTCAGCCATGATTCCTCGGAGTTTCTTGAAGGCGTCGTGCCACTAGGTTTTGTGCCAGCTCCACCTGTGGTTACCAAAGACGAACGGTGTTACCACCCCAATGGGTTTCAAGGAGTCCGCATTGGGGTGTAGTAAATCTTGAACAGTTCGTGGCGACCTTCGGCTGAAGAGCGGGACAGGGATCTGCGCGCATGTTTCGGACCTGTTGGTGAGGAGCC
>SXSK01000090.1 GCA_005793375.1 Verrucomicrobiales bacterium
ATTCGGACATTGAGGAAATCTACACGCCGTTCGGCCACACGGATTACCAGACCATCGTGGCATCCATCAAAAAATTCGCGGCCTCCGGCAATGCAACCGTGATCAGCACCCTCAATGGCGACACCAATGTTCCCTTCTTCAAGGAATTCGCCAACGCGGGCCTGACCTCTGAGAATTGCCCTGTGGTTTCATTCTCGATCTCGGAAGACGAATTCCGCGGTCTGCCGGCCAAGGCCCTCGTGGGCCACCTCGGCTGCTGGACGTACTTTATGTCCATCAAATCCCCTGAGAACACCAAGTTCGTGAAGGATTTCATGTCTTGGATCAAGAAACCCCAAGTCACGGGTGTGGACTACAAGGTCAGCGGCGTCGACGCCAAGGGCCGTGTCACCTGCAGCCCCATGAACCTCTCCCGCATGGGTGTGTATCTCTGGAAACAAGCCGTCGAAAAAGCCGGCTCGTTCGAAGTCGATAAGGTGCGCGAAGCCCTCGTCGGACAGAAGTTCAAGGGCCCGGCTGGCGAAGTCACCATGCAGGCGAATCACCATCTTGTGAACAACGTCTTCATCGGCGAAACTCTCGCCTCCGGTCAATTCAAGATTATCAAGAGCATCAACGGTGTCGCCGGCGAACCTTTCAGCCAGAAGTTCCTCATGAAGTAAGATAACAGTTCGAGTCGGGAAGTTGTGCTCCCGGCCTATCGAACGGTTCTTCCTGGGAGGCGGACCAACGGGGTCCGCCTCCTTTCATCAGACCCGCACTGTCTGTTTCCCCACCACCACGACCCCGACTGCAGCATCGATCACACACATGATCCACCGCGCACCCAGCCGTCCGCTATTTTGGCTTTTTTCCCAGCTCAATCACCCCACTCCCCTCGGCGCTCGCCGCGTCATCACTCATTTCTGCTGGCTGACGTTGCTAGTGTGGTTCGCCTCCAATGAAATCGCCACCGCAGCGACCAATGAATTCCGAACCCGGCTCCATGCCGCCATCCTGAGCGAGGATTTGTCCGAGCAAACCCGAATCATCCAGTCACTCATCGGAAGCCCCGATGATTCTGTACAGCAGATCCTCTCGTCTTGGCGGGGAGGCGCTTTGTATTGGCTCGAGCTCAATGAAACCAAATCCCCCGTCGTCCTCGACCCCCAGGTGGACGCGGATGGCAATGCCAAAGCCTTTCGGGTTTTGGACGGAGAAATCGTCAAAGGGAGCGACGGTTCGACCCAACTATTTTCTCCGACCGAACTCACTCCGGTCGACACGACCTCAAAACTTCGTAAGGTGATCAAGGACACCCTGGATCTATTCTCGATTGGCAATCCAGATCCCGTAGTGCGACGGGATGCGATCACCAAAATAGGACAGGCTCGCGAGTTATCCCTCGTTCCTCATTTGGAGGCTCGATTGGCCATTGAATCCATCCCCGAGGTTCAAAATGCCCTGAAAGAAGCCATAGCCCTGACCCAGACTGTCAACCCGGATGCCGAGAAGCGCGTGGCCGCCATCGAACAACTTGGCACCATGAGATCGATCAATTCCCTTTCATTTCTCAAACAATTGTTGACCCCGACCAAGGGGCAAGGTGCCACATCACCCGATGCAGCCACACTGCAAGCCACGCGTAAATCGGTGGTAGAAATTGAGAATTACATGTTCTGGGGCAACCTGTTCGGCACTGTCTTCCGCGGGCTTAGCCTGTCCGCTGTCCTCCTCGTCGCCGCCCTCGGTCTCGCCATTACGTTCGGTCTCATGGGGGTTATCAACATGGCCCACGGCGAAGTGATGATGGTTGGCGCTTATACGGCCTATGTCGTCCAGAACCTGTTTATACGCTGGTTCGGTTCCACAGGTCTTGGCTTCGATTGCTACTTCATTGCGGCTCTTTTCTGCTCATTCATTGTCGGCGCCATGGTCGGTCTCGCCCTCGAACGTGGAATCATCCGTTTCCTCTATAAACGCCCCTTGGAATCCCTGCTCGCCACCTGGGGCGTCAGCCTCGTGCTTCAACAGATTTTCCGACACATCTTCGGCGCTGCCAATGTCCAGGTCAGTTCCCCTTCTTGGCTCAGTGGGAGTTGGGTCATTCAAGATGTCCTTTTGGCCTACAATCGCATCTTTGTCATCGGTATCGCCCTCGCTATTGTCGTCGGAACCTGGCTGCTTCTGACTCGGACGTCCATAGGACTCCAAATTCGTGCGGTCATGCAAAACCGTGCAATGGCCTCTTGCATCGGCGTGCGCACTGACAGAGTTAACATGATGACCTTCGGTTTTGGTTCTGGACTCGCGGGTCTGGCTGGAGCTTGCCTCTCTCAGATCGGCAATGTCGGCCCAAGCCTCGGACAGAATTATATCGTCGATTGTTTCATGGTCGTCGTCCTTGGTGGTGTCGGAAACCTCCCGGGCACCGTCAGCGCGTCGTTCGGCGTCGGGATCACCGACCAGATCCTCCAACCCTGGCTCGGGGCCGTGATGGGTAAAATCACCGTCCTGGCCGCCATCATTCTTTTCCTCCAATGGCGCCCCGCCGGAATTTTCGTCACCCGCAGCCGTAGTCTGGAAGGTTGATCCTCTGATTCCACGTCCCATGAAACGCACCTCTTCCAAAGCGGAATACTGGATCGTTGGAGCCCTCGCGGTGGTCGGCCTCATCGTCCTCCCATCCCTCAACGCCTTCCTCCCAACCACCCATCCGTTGCATGTCACGAGCTTCGCGATGTCGGTTTACGGAAAGTACCTCTGCTATGCCGTGCTCGCCCTTGGCGTCAACTTGCTCTGGGGTTACACTGGACTCTTGAGCCTTGGCCAGGGCCTCTTCTTCTCACTTGGCGGCTATGCCTTGGGCATGCACCTCATGCTCAAGATCGGCAAACTCGGACAGTACAAATCGGATCTTCCGGATTTCATGGTTTTTCTAGAGTTCGAAAAACGGTTTCCCGATTCGGGAGGTCTCCCACCGCATTGGATTCCCTTCAAACACTTCGCGTTCGCCGCCATCATGATACTCGTCATCCCGGGTTTCGTTGCGTTCGTCTTTGGATGGCTCGCGTTTCGATCCCGAATCAAAGGGGTTTATTTCTCGATCCTCAGCCAAGCCCTCACGTACGCCGCCACCCTGATGTTTTTTCGCAATGACTTCACGTTCGGTGGCAACAATGGCTTGACCGATTTCAAGTTCATCCTGGGCTATGACATCAACGCCCCTGCCACCAAAAGGGTTCTATTCATGGCCTCGTGTCTGTTGCTTCTGGCAGTTTACACTCTCTGCCGATGGCTCACATCGACACGGTTCGGACTCATCCAGCGCGCCATTCGAGATAGCGAAAACCGCGTGCTATTCAGCGGCTATGCCACCGCCCATTTCAAACTGCTGGTGTTCGTTTTATCCGCCATGATCTGTGGTCTGGGTGGAGCCCTTTTCGTCCCCCAGGTTGGCATCATCAATCCCAGCGAGATGGCCCCGGACAAATCGCTCGAAGCCGTGGTTTGGTGCGCTGTCGGAGGCCGTGCCAGTCTCATCGGCCCGATCATTGGAGCCATCGGCGTCAATGCCCTCAAAAGTTACGCCACTCACGCCTTCGCCGAGCAATGGCCCTATTTTCTGGGAGTCCTCTTTATCGTCGTCACGCTATTCCTGCCGGAAGGCGTGATCGGGATCCCCCAGAAACTTCGGGGTTGGCGGCGACGGCTCCAGGGTACATTACCGTCCGACCCCGCCGCGCCCACCGCGACACCGGGCAGCGAATCCACTCCAAAACCCGCGCAGTCGCCCACGCACTAAACCGCATTCCAACGACATTCTCATGTCTCAACGCCAATTCATGCTGTCCTTGGAGGGGGTCACCAAGACCTTCGACGGGTTCAAGGCCATCAATGACCTCAGTTTCTATGTCGATGAAGGGGAACTTCGGGTGATCATCGGACCCAATGGAGCCGGCAAAAGCACCATGTTGGACCTGATCACCGGCCGCACCCGGCCCGATATCGGCAAGATCGAATTCCACGGCAACACCGACCTCACCGCGCTCAACGAGTACCAAATCAACCGGATCGGCATCGGACGCAAATTCCAAACACCTTCCGTTTACACAAACCATACCGTTTTCGAAAATATCCTGCTCTCCCTCGAGGGCAGTCGAAGTGTCTGGCATGCGCTCTTCTCAAGGCTGTCCTCCACCGAACAGGACCGCATCCAGGTCGTCCTCGAAACCGTCGGTCTCAATGACAAGGGAGCCGAAAAGGCGGGCAGCTTGTCCCATGGCCAAAAGCAGTGGCTCGAAATTGGCATGCTGCTCGCCCAAAACCCCAAACTACTTCTCGTCGATGAACCCGCCGCCGGCATGACCGACGAGGAAACTCGCAAGACCGGTGAACTCCTCATGAGTCTCGCCGGTAAACACACCATTGTCGTCATCGAACACGACATGGTTTTCGTCCGGCAGATTGCCAGAACCGTCACAGTACTGCACCAGGGTGGCCTGTTGTGCGAGGGCACTGTCGATGAAGTTCAGAGCGATGACCGCGTCCTGGAAGTTTACCTGGGCCGCAAGAAACGCGAAAAATCCTGACGTATGCTCCACCTTTCTGATGTCACAGTTAGTTACGATGGATCTCGAATCCTGCGAGGTGTCGCCCTTCGCGTCGACCCGGGACAGGTGGTCTGCCTCATGGGACGCAACGGTGTTGGTAAAACCACCACGCTGAAGTCCATCGTCGGTCTCGTTAAGACAGATTCTGGGTCCATTCAACTGGGGGGAACCGACCTGACTCGGCTTTCACCCGACGCCCGCGCCCGCCAAGGACTGGGTTATGTCCCGCAGGGTCGGGATATCTTTCCGAACCTGACTGTGGCGGAGAATCTTCGTATTGGGGCCGTGGCCCAGGGTCGCAAGCTCAACGGCGAACTAGACCGGATTTATTCACTGTTCCCGGTTCTCAAGGAGATGTTGCAGCGCAAAGGAGGCGTCCTCAGCGGTGGCCAACAGCAGCAACTCGCCATCGGACGCGCCCTGCTCACGGATCCCAAAATCCTCTTGTTGGATGAACCCACGGAAGGGATTCAACCCAACATCATCGACCAAATCGGGGAAACCATTAAGCAACTCCGAAGCCACGGGTTGCAAGGAAAGCCGGACGAAGACACCCAGGAACGCATCGGCAACGCCCTGCGCCAGTTGCGCGCTGAGGGGCGCCTCGGAATCCTGCTCGTGGAGCAATACCTCGACTTCTGTCTGGACGTCGGCGATGCATTCTATCTTATGGACCGCGGCGCGGTTGTGGCGGAAGGCCCCATCGCGCATCTTAATGACGACCTTGTAAAGCGGCACCTCACTGTATGAACCTTTTCAACCCTACCCATTCGACCGCCCATACTCACCTCCCCAATCGTCGCATGGCGATCCGCTCAGTGCCGGTTCTCCTTGCGTTGCTGGCCCCAAACGCCTTTGCCCACCCGGGTCACGCCTTCTTGGACCAGGGCCCCGCCCATTGGTTGAGTCACCCCGACCACGCTCTCGTGTTGGTCGCCGTCTCAATCCTATTGGGCGCCATCGGTCGGCTGACCCCACGCCCGCTCACTCGCCGACTGGCTTACGCTTGCAGCGCCGTCACCTTCATGCTCGGCACCGCCGTTTTTGGCATTCTGGGCTCATGATCCAGGCGCCAGCGCCCCAGGTTCAACCCATCGATGAAATCCCGGCCGGTTTCGCCTGTCTCACGGTGGATCGCGTTCATGGCCAAAGCAGCATCACTTCCGTTCGCGCACGCAGTCCCATGAAACTGCTGACACCCGTTTCCCGCGGAGAAAGTGTGTGGGCTTGCTCCAGTAGCTTTGGAGGGGGTTTGGTCGCCGGCGATCAGACGCATCTCGAAGTGCGACTCGGCGCTCAAACCCGCTGTCACTTGGGCTCCCAGGCATCCACCAAGGTCTACCGAAACCCCAAAAACCGCCCCTGTGGCCACGTCACCCGCGCGTATCTGTCCCCCGGAGCTCTGTTGAGCTTCACCCCGGAACCGGTGCAGGCCTTCGCCGGCGCGCGCTTTGTTCAGCGTCAGGAATTTGACCTCAGCGCCGATTCGAGTCTTATTTTCGTCGATTGCATCACGTCCGGTCGAGCTGCCTGCGGCGAGCGATGGGCTTTCAACCATCTCTCCAGCCGGACCCAAATCCGGTGCGACGGCCGAATCGCCTTCATCGATGCGCTGCGACTGGATCCTATGGAAGGTCCATTGGTCGCACCTCATCGTCTAGGTCGTTACAATTGCCTCGCCCTGCTGGTCATCATCGGCAGCGCACTCAAAGAGTCCACCACCCGACTTCTGGAAACTGCCGCCGCTCAACCCGTCGAACGCCGAGCGCGTCTTATCCGCAGCGCCAGCCAGATCGCAAACGGCGCCGTGTTCCGGGTCGCCGGTGAACAGGTAGAGGACGTCACTCGAGAACTGCGCTCGCTGCTTCAATTTGTCCCCCCACTTCTGGGAGACGATCCCTGGAAACGCAAATGGTAATCCCCCACCATGCACCTCACTCCCCGTGAAATCGACAAACTCCTGCTCCATAACGCAGGGTTCCTCGCCCAAAAACGCCTCGCACGCGGCGTCCGACTCAACTATCCCGAGGCGGTTGCCCTGATCGCCACTCAATTGCTCGAGTTCATTCGCGACGGACACAGCGTCTCGAAGCTCATGGATACCGGTCGTCGTTTTCTCGGCCGTCAACAGGTCATGTCCGGAGTCCCTTCCATGATCAGCGATGTCCAAGTGGAGGGCACGTTCCCGGATGGCACCAAACTCGTCACGGTGCATCACCCGATCGCCGCCGAGCACGGAGACCTTCAACTCGCCTTGTACGGCAGCTTCCTACCCGTGCCCGACTTGTCGCTGTTCGCCTCAGTGCCCGAAGACGACGAACCGGGAATCTGCACAACCGAGGAAGGCGAGATCGAACTCAACGTCGGGCGCAAGTCCATAACCCTCGCTGTCACCAATTTGGGAGATCGCCCGATCCAGGTCGGTAGCCACTACCATTTCATCGAGACCAACCCACGGTTGAAGTTCGATCGGGCCAAGGCCTACGGCCGTCGGCTCGACATCCCTGCCGGCACTGCGGTTCGGTTTGAACCCGGTGAAACCCGCAACGTTCCACTCATCCAAATCGCCGGAAAACGCGTGATTCGAGGCGGCAACAATCTCGCTTCGGGCAAGGTATCGCCCGAGGGCCTCAAAGCCGCCATGCGCCGGGTCAAGAAAAACCAAGTTGCCAACGAGGAGTCCTGATTATGCCCCATCGA
>SXSK01000091.1 GCA_005793375.1 Verrucomicrobiales bacterium
AGGCTCCTCACCAACAGGTCCGAAACATGCGCGCAGATCCCTGTCCCGCTCTTCAGCCGAAGGTCGCCACGAACTGTTCAAGATTTACTACACCCCAATGCGGACTCCTTGAAACCCATTGGGGTGGTAACACCGTTCGCTCACGGCCACTCTCGTTCGCCTCAGGCGGCAGGGGTGACTACGGCAGGCCAAAACACGACATGATGGAACGACGACGATATCCAATGATCCAATCTTCAAAACTCATCGACGCAATTCGCAAACCGCATGCCTTAGCTCTCAAACCTCTTTGCCAAGCTCGCTTCGAAACAGATTGGCACCGCAGAGACGGGAAGGACGCAGAGAACGACAAGAAGTACAGTCCACGATCCGCTCACTAGGGATCGCCCGGAACTTTGCCACCAACCAGTCACGGGCAATTTCACACGGAACCTCACCGTGAAACGGGCTAATCAATTCACCAACCGGACCAATCCAATTGGATCGATTCGGCGAAGGAACCGACGTGCCGCCAACGCCGTCTAACAGAAAGCATCCATTGACTCCTCTGATTCCGGTGCCAGATCCCGTGAACTCAGTCCTTGGTCGAACCTCATGCCAGCAACGGCTTGACCACACGCCCAGCCACATCGGTCAGGCGGTAGTCTCGTCCCTGTGTGCGGACTGTGAGCCGCTCATGATCGATTCCCAGGAGGTGCAGCACCGTGGCGTGCAGATCGTGGACATGGACCGGGTTTTCCACGGCATGATACCCATAGTCATCGGTGTTGCCAAAGGTCAGTCCGGGCTTCGTCCCACCACCCGCCATCCACATGGTAAACCCATGCGGATGGTGATCTCGCCCCCAGGTCTTCCCAGAGATCTGGGCCACAGGAGTGCGACCGAATTCGCCGCCCCAGATCACCAGCGTGTCGTCCAGCAATCCACGCTGTTTCAAATCCGCGATCAGCGCGGCAATCGGTCGGTCCGCCGCGGCACACTGCCGACGATGTTCCAGATCCATGTTCGTATGAGAGTCCCAACCTCGGTCGTAAAGCTGAACAAACCGCACTCCTTTTTCGATCAAACGCCGGGCTAACAGACAGTTTCGAGCGAATGAGGGTTTGGTTGGATCCGCCCCGTAGAAGTTCAGCATGGCTGGCGACTCATGGTTCAAATCCGTCAGTTCAGGGACACTCGTCTGCATTCGAAACGCCATCTCGTAAGACTCAATTCTTGACTCGATCTCCGGGTCTCCCAAGGCGGCGAACTGTCGCTGGTTCATCCATCGAACCAGATCTAACTCTCGACGTCGGTTCTCAGGCGTCACGCCCTCCGGATTCGCCAAGTGTAGCACGGGGGCGCCGCTATTGCGAAATGGCACGCCCGCATATTTCGACTCCAGAAAACCCGGCCAAAAAAAACTCTGCAATAATGGCTGTCCATCACTCACTCCCGAGGTCAACACGATATAAGCTGGCAAGTCCGATCATCCCAATTCCAGCAGCGGAACGGCCCAGGAATGCTCGACGTGTGAGGTGCCTGTTCATGGGCGGTTCAGAGTTTCGTCGAGATTCAACAGCACCGTTGCCAGGCTGGTCCACGCATCGCGCATATCACCGCTGTAGGACCTGAGGAACTCCATCGACTGCTGACGTTCCGCAACATCCGGAAGGCGACTTAGACAAAGCCGAAAAGCCATCTCGAGGCGATGGGAAGGATCCTCGGCGCTTTGCAAAACACGGTCCGCCAGAGCTCGGGCGGCCTCGACGAAGATAGGGTCGTTTAGCGTGACCAAGGCTTGGGTAGGGAGGGTTTGAAATGGTGCGTTTCGCCGTGCAGACGGCTCTCCCTGGAGTATCCAGCAGTTCCAATGTCGGATGCAGCGCCATTCGGCGCCAATGGATATACATGGATTTGCGGTGCCGATCGTCCCCCTGGCTGGCTGTCCATTTTCCGGGTAAATCCCGGTCTTCCCAGTAGTGTCCGGGCTGCGGCGGAAATACACTGGGCCCACCACCAAAAGGCCGGAGCATGCCAGCCAAGAACAATGCCTGATCGCGAATCTGCTCTCCGGGAAGTCGCAGCCGGGGCATCCATGACAACCAGCGGTTCTCCGGATCCCTGGCGAGGTGATCCCGAGGGATACTCGCCGTTTGTAGGTAGGTGGCCCAAGTCACGATCAATCGATGGAGCCGTTTCATATTCCAACCTGAATCCACAAATTCACAGGCCAACCAATCCAGTAACTCTGGATGCGGCGGCGGCTCCCCTTGAAGACCAAAATCCGCCGGTGTACGTACGAAGCCCTGACCAAAGTAAACTTGCCAGCACTGATTCACCACGACGCGGGCCACGAGCGGATTGGTTCCGCTGACCAGCCAACGGGCGAACTCCAATCGATTCGTGGGTTGCGCTTGTTGAGGGTGACGAAACACGGCAGGAATCCCTGGCAAGACACGTTCCCCAGGCGTCAGGAAATTGCGGCGCAGATGAACATGCGTCGCTCGCGGCTGAACCAATTCCTTCATCACGGGTACCTTCACGGTTCTTTGTTGTCCGATAGGGAATTCCATATCGGCCCCACCCTGAGCAAACCCTTCCCCCGAGTGTTCGATCTGGTTGAACAACGCGAACAATCGATAGTAATCCACCTGTGAAATGGGATCGAACTTGTGGTCATGACACTCGGCACAGCCCAACGTGAGCCCAAGCCAAACGGTCCATTGCATTTCGCACCCAGCCGGTTTGAAGCTCCTCGGGCGGCACAGGATTCCTAGGGGGATCAAACGCCCAGTGCGGTGCATACTCCGCCCCTTCTCGGATCCACTGCCGAAGCAGCTCACGTTGAGGTTTTGTCAATGACTTATGGGAATCTGGCGGTGGCATCAATTCCTCCGGGTCAGCTGCGAATATCCGTCGCACCAGTTCGCTAACCTCCGGTTGCCCTGGAACAATGGCTGTTCTTCCAGAGTTCAACCGCTTGAGCGCCTCCTCGCGGCCATCCAATCGCAGGCCACCTTTCACTCGCTTTCGATCCGGCCCGTGACACCGAAAACAAGCATCGGATAGGACCGGCCGTACGTCTCGATTGTAATCGAGTTTCGTTGCCTCAGACTTCACCTCGACACCGAGGGTCAACATCCACCCAATGAATGCGATGCGTGTCACGCACCAGAATCGGGTATGAACTCGCGGCATGGAAGAAACATCCAACAGCTGAATCCTCGAATCCAGGCTGTTTTACGTCCAGGCCCATGGTAACGAATAGCATGGCTTGGTGACCGACAAAACCTCGTGAGGCTTGGTCTCGTTTTGGTGTGTTAGCAACCCTATACTTGCGTGCTACTGCCGGACGCGGAAGAACGAATTCTTCGAGGTGCGTGTGTTCGGGTCGGTGTAAGTGACCGTGCCGTTGACCGGTGTGCCGCGCGACACCTCCTTCCAGGTCTTCAGGTCTTCCGACGATTCCACGATGTAAGTCACGCCCGCCGATCCGTTGAACTTCAAGCCGAAGTTTCCCTGAGCATTGAGTCCCAGCACCTCGAGCTTTGGACGGGGCTGCACTCCACCCGTGACCACCAGGCGGGCTTCCACGCTTGTCGCAGAACCACCCGGCCCGCTCACTAGAACCGTGTAAATTCCGGCCTTCGATTCGTTCACGTCAGAAATTTCGAACGTCGATTGAGTTGCGCCATGGATGTTCTGCCGATCCAATCGCCACTGATAATTCAGCGGGCCATCCCCTGTCGCCGCCATGGTGAAGGTCACCCGACTGCCGGCGGCGATGGTTTGGCTTTGTGGTTGCGTGGTAATCCGCGGACCCTGTGCGCCCGTGGGGCCTCCGACATCCACAGACAAGCCGCCCAGTGTGGTCTCATTGTCAAACAGATCCAGCACGCTCAGCTCCATGTAATAGGTTCCTTGTTGCACCGGCAGGGTGCGAATTTTGAGGTCCGCCAGGCCGTTCTCGGTGATTTCCACCGCATCATTGGCCGGGACCAGTTCGATCGGCCACAACTCAGGGTCTGGCCCTTGGCGCGATTCGGCAAAGTAGACCGGACGCAGGTAATCGCCCGGATACGCTTCGATCGGCTCGGGCGCCAGCGAATCCGACTCGGCATCCAGGATGGAGATCACCTGGCCATTCCCCTGGTCATCGATCGTGCTCACGAGAATCACATAGAAAACTTCGCTGAACTCCGGCTCGATAAAGTCCGGGATAATATATTCGGCAATGCTCATCAAAAAGCCGCTGCCGTAGGGATCGAAGAACGAACCGAGAAATGGGGCCGCAAGTGGATCCGCCCCAGTTAACACCGGCAACCCACCGTTCCACAGGATGCGGTAACCCCCTGGGCCAGGGATCAAGCTGCCGACCACTTCCGAGAGATACAGAACCACATTCGGTTGCGGAATGACCGCAATGGCTGCGCTGATCCGGGCCGTGTCCGGGCTTTCGATTTGGAGATCGACTTGGCGAGGGCTCACGGAAGGTGCCCCAGGCGGGGTGGGCGTAATAAAGACCATGTCCGCGCTTCCTGATGGCGGTGGGGCCTGCGTGACGACGGGAGGAGTACCGGCGCCACCGCCGGCGGCGACTGCGCGGAGGAAATCCAACCAGGATGCGCCAGGGGTTTGCGTGAAGGTCAATGCCTCATACTCGGCCTCCTTCTCCAAGCCGGCAATCGGGTAAAAAATCGAGAGACCCAAGGCGTCTTGTTTGCTCGATCCCAGTGACTTTCCAACCACCATGCCTTCGACACTGTTGGCGAAGTCAGAAGCAGCCGCAGTCAACGCGTTGCCGACCGACGTGTCTCGCGAAATCCGCCGCGCAAATTCGCCAATATCGATGAACCGCGTCGATTGGCCGAGTTGATCGCGCCCAGTAATATAGTAACTCGTGGTTTCGTTTCGGTGCCGCGCCAATGCAATGCTACCAGCCGCGTTCGCGGCTTTTAGCGAGGCGGCAAACGTGAACAACTTCAATTGCACATCGCCGAAACGTGTCAGGTCATACGCGGCGTGCGCCGCCAAGGCAAGGTCCGTCTGGTTTTGGGGTTGAAAGTGATGCGCTTGCCAATGTTCCGTTTCCTTGCGGCCAAATTCCAGCGCCGTAACGGAGCGGTTGTTCTTCAAATACCCGAAGCTCGCTCCATAGTCCCATCCGTCGCCGTAATCAATTTCCGGGCATGCGATAAAAACATCCGTCAACCCAACAAAGTCCGCGAGGATTTCCACGCCACCCATGAGACAGGTGTCGAACCCGATAAAATCCCACCGAGCCACACCCAACCCCGGCCCCGTGGCTTGCAATGCATCGCGAATCTGGCGAGTCGTAAGGATTCCTTTGGAGCGAGGATCCAAGGTGCCGTCCTGCGAATCGCCTCCAAACCCAGTCCACTGGCCTCCGTGATTCCAAAAGACGAAACCATAACGTTTTGCCGGATAGGTCTGCACACCCCAGCGGATGAAGTCCATGAGCGTCGCCGGCGAATCCATGTTGTTGCTTTCCGGCAGTTTTCCCACCGAAGGACTCGTGATACGGCTGCGGTCGTTGTCGGGTTGGATCAGGAAGCGCGTGATCCCGCTCGCGTGCTCCGTGGGCAGGCCGCGCAATCGCTCTGGACCAGCATTGGCGTCAAAGTCCGCCTGCACCACGATATTGAACCCGGGTGCACTACCGGCCGCCTCCATCTCCTCCATATCGATGATCAGCGAAGGGGTCAGATTGTGATCGGCATGACCGTAGACGAGGATAGTCCAATCCGCAGGAGCTTCAGCACCGAGAACGCTCCGGGTGAAAACGCTTGTGAAAAAAGAAATCGCAACACACAGGAGCATGATGCCGCAAGGTGAAGTCCGTTTCAGGTCCATGGGCTTGGCATTCATCGGAAGGAATCAATTGGTGAGAATTTAAGTTTCGCACTCCACGGTTCATCTAACTTTCGCCCTGAGCTCGACGAAAACCTGCTGCGTTTCGGCGCGTGATCTTTCAAGCTGACCACCTACGTTTTCCCGCGAACGACCGTGTCGATGGTGGATCGGTCGAACACCCACGTATCCTCAAAGAAGGTGACTTGGCCGCTTTCCAGATCGTGCTTCCCACCAATAATCGCGGCTTGCCCGTTCTCGATCAACTGCTCCAGGATAATGCTGCGATTGACGATGGAGCGAACGGACCGTCTCGCGTTGAGTGTGGCGACATTCTCGACGAACCTGGAATTTTTCGAATTGCGCGACTTCGGGTCCGACGTCTCCTTTTCTTCGTAGACCGCCGGCTGAATCTTCGACAGCAGTTCTGTGAGACTCCCCAATTCCACGTGGTCGCACGCCCCTTTGATGGCACCGCATGCGGTGTGCGCCAGAACGACGATCAGCTTGGATCCGGCGATCTTGCACGCAAACTCGAGGCTGCCAACAATGTCCGTATTGACGACGTTGCCGGCGATGCGCACTGAGAAGATGTCGCCGAACCCCTGGTCGAAAACCAGCTCAGCCGATGTGCGGCTGTCAATGCAGCTGACGATCGTCGCAAAAGGCCATTGCCCTTCGCGGGTCTCGTTGGCCTGTTGCAGCAGATCTCGATTGATCCGCAGGTTATTAACGAAGCGGGCGTTCCCTTCTTTGAGAAAATTCAACGCCTTCGCTGGGGTGATCGTTGCCTGAGTTTCAGATGTGTGTGCTCTCATGGTTGTACCAACTCGACTCGGAATGTGCTATGAACGCCTCGCCGGTCAGCGCGAAGGACCGTTGCCATCCTCCCGCGTTTCCATTCTCACACGTTCATCTGGCAGAGTTTCGCCGCACCACCGGCCGGATGCTAGCACCAATTCGTCGGGTCTTAAGATTTCAGCTCAATGGTTCAAGACGACGCTTTCTTGCCGCGAGAACAAGTTGGAGCATTGTACTGCCGGTGATCCTCTTGGGAATGTGAACTGGCATTGAACACCCGGACTTTACGGGCGCATCTCCGAGTTGCCGGAAGTGGGGAGATCGGTTGTCCCGGGAATTCCACAAAAGCGGTGGGGGCCACCGCGCTGCAAATGCGCCGGCAACTCCCCGATGCCCCCGGGACTTTTCTCACTTTGGTGTCGCCATTGGCGGGCTGGCGTAGCACTGTGCCTTATTCCCACCAGGATTGATGCGTTTGATTAACTCGCGAAAACCTATGACACGCCACGATTCTCATCCCAGTTCATCCAACGGTTTCACCCTCATTGAACTGCTCGTCGTCATCGCCATCATTGCCATTCTGGCTGGGATGTTGTTGCCGGCATTGTCGAAGGCCAAGTCTCGTGCGGAGCAGACGTACTGCCTGAGCAATGAGAAGCAGATTGGCCTGGCGGTGGCTCTTTACTCTGCCGATTACGGCGACCGATTTCCACGCTGCCGCACCTGGGGAAAAGGCTGGGCGGATTTTCAAGCCGTCACCGACTCCACCAATTACGCGCACGGTTTGTTGGCACCGTATCTCGGCAAGAATAACCTGACCAATCGAACGATGGCCGCGGAAAACAAGGGAAAGAAGCCTGGCAACCCAGGCAACGGAATCTGGGCCTGTCCGTCCGGTATTCGTCGCAGGGATCCAGCGGCGGGATGGACGCAAGATTTCATGTCCGCCAACGACCATATCACCTACGTGTGGAATCACATTTATTTGAATAAGGATCGAGCATCCTACGCAACCGATCGCCCAATCAGCGGTCGGAAGACGTCTAAAGTCGTCAACGAGAGTCGGGCCGTTTTGTTTTGGGAAATGCCTTATTGGGAACCGAGGAACTCAGCCCATGGCACCAAACTAAATCTGATTTTTGCCGATAATCATGCCGCTGTAGAAGCTCGAGTCCCGGACGAATTCGATTGGTGGTCTTACCATAGCCGGAGGGGGTGGGACGACAATGACCTGACAGGCAAAACCAAACTGCAATAGGCGAGCACGATGCGGGGTTATTCGCCGAACCTGAACGCATATGAATTCATCCAGCTGTGGGTACCGCATTGAGCAAATCGAGCATCCGTTGACTCGGCAGGTGACGTATCTGGACAAACTGATCGATGAATTGGCGAAGGGCAGGAAGCCAAGACTCACGGAGATTCCTTAAGGATGCAGCCCCTGGGGCACACGACCCAAGCGTTCGACTAAATGCAACTTACGTCCTTTCAGAAATGCGCAATGCACCGCTTCGAGAGGCGCGACCGTTTGCATGCCAAAGCCCTGCGAAGCGTCGAGATGCCACTGGGTGGAGCTCATTGGGGTGGCAAGGCTACATCCAGCTGAACGATTCAGGCCGCGAAACTTCACTTGTAGCGCAGACAACCCTGTCGGCTGTTTCGCGGACTGCCAGTCGGCACCACCCTCAACCGTCGGACTCGCGTGTTCAGTTCCCTACCAACGCCCCTCGGCCACTCCGGCCCTCGCAGGTTGGCAACCTGCGAAACAGCAGGCTCGGCGGCCTGCGCTACCTCACGGAAACCTTTGTCGCGATGATGGCACCGTAAAAGCGCTGTCCTTGTCAGTCTGTTATCAGTGCTCCGGGACGAGCTGGATGCAGCCTTGTTGCATAAATAGAGTACCGTCCCGTTATTGGAAAACGCCTTGCTGTGGTTTAGTGTCGTCGTTAACCGATTTCGCGTCGCCTAGTGGACAGGTCGACAACGTCACCAACAACGATGCCGGCGCGCTGCTGGGTATCGCCGTCACGGCCGCCACCACAAGTAGCGGGAGTTGGTTTTACTCGATCAACGGTGGGACGAATTGGAACGTGCTGGGTGCGGTGGCCCAAAACAACGCCCGCTTGCTAGCCGCCAACGCCGATACGCGCATCTACTTCCAGCCTGATGCCAACTGGAATGGCACGCTGACCACCGCGATCACCTTCCGCGCCTGGGATCAAACGAGTGGCACAAACGGATCCGTGGCAGAAATCAGTTCCGTTTCAGCAGTAGCCGATCAATTCAGCACGGTATCTTACGGCAACAACGATGGCGCGACGCAATAGTCGTCTAATTGGGTGGAAACTGACAGCAATGGTGGAGGAAGTTACACAACATTGACCGGTGGAACGTTTTCTTCGTCTCTGAATACTGGAAGCGGCACGTTCACCCTTGATATATCGTCCTTCATCGCGGCCGCGACCAGAATCCGCTTCTACGTCTCGAGTATCCAAGATCAGGACCGTTTGTATGTTGACAACGTGCAGATCCAGTTCGTCACCGCGGGCAACACCGGCGGCTCCACCGCTTTCAGCAGCGCCACCGGCAGTTCCTCCATCGCGGTGTATGATACGGATTTTACCAGGCTGCAAGTGCTGATGCCGGGAGAGACCGCGGCGCCGGGAACGACCTCGGGAAAGACCGGTACACCGACAGCGCAGACGGCGGGCGTGGCTTTCAATGTGATCGTCAACGCGGTGGGTACGAACTGGAACACAATCACCACCAACGACACTGTGGCCACCACTTCCAGTGACAGCAATGCCACTCTCCCGTTCAACGCTGCCCTGAGTTTCGGCACGCAAACTTTCAGCGTCACGCTGAAGACCGCCGGCACGGCCACCGTCACCGCGACCAATATCACGGACGGCACGAAGACCTCCAACACCAGCCCGTCTATCACTGTCAACCCCGGGCGTTCACAAAGCTGCAGGTCCTTATGCCGGGTGAGTCGGCAGCGCCGGGCAGCGCGAGCGGCAAGACCGGGAGCGCTAGCGCCCAGACCGTGGGCACCGGCCTCGGGGTGTCCGTTCGGGCCGTCGATGCCCAGTGGAATCTTATCGTTACCAATGACACCGTCGCCCTTGCCTCCAGTGACCCCCTCGCGCAACTGGTGACCCCCACGGCGCTGACCTACGGCGCCGCCAACCTCGGCGTAACCTTCGTCACCGCCGGCCTCCAGACGATCACCGCCTCGAAGGTGACCCACGAGGCGATCCTCGCCCACACCGGCAGCGACACGACGGTGAACCCGGGGGACCAGACCATCAGCTTCGCCTCGCCCGGATACCAGACGTACGGCGTCGGTCCGATCAACCTCAGCGCGACGGCGACGATTGCGACGCGTTCGCTGGCCGGGGTGATTGACAACGATGCCGTCAGCCTTAGTGGCGGGACCGCAGAGTTCGACACGGCGGCTGTGGGAACGAACAAGACGGTGACCGTCAGCGGCCTCACGCTCACCGGCAGTGCGGCGAATAGCTACACGCTGACCCAGCCGATTTTGACCGCCGACATCGTGGCGGGGAGCGCGTACTACCGGGCCATCAATCAATGAGTAGGGAGTCCAAGCTTCTCTGACGCTTCTCGATGGATTTCGAGTTGGGCGCCAGTAATGTTCGCCCATGCGCTCGACGACGCATCTTCCTGACGGGACCGATCGTCCACTTTCGATTCTGGTGGTTCCAGTCGGTGAACGCCGCCGGTCGGTAGCGAATTGCTAATCGGCCGTCAGGATCGCAATACACGGGCGCTCTGGCGGCGCGTCGCCGCGCGTGTAATCTCCTTTCCCATGAGGCACTTGTACATTCTCACAGCTGCGTAACGGGGCGAGGTCCAAGTCCTGGCTGGACGAAGACCCCGCCCCCTAGTGTTTTTCCCCACGGCTAAACCGCGGAGGCGGGAGGAGGCACGAAGGATCCATTGACGAGGTTGCCTCGGCCGTTCTCCGAGTCCTTCCATCTCTGCGGCACCAAAAGTCTCTCGCCCCGCAGTTCCAGATTGATTTTTGGGGCTTCGGACCCATCAAACTCCTGGGGATCGAGAATGCTTTATGCGCAAAAAAACGGTATTGCAGATTTCGAACCCGTCGATAGCGTTTCTCCCATACATCCCACCTGTGTTACCTTTAGATTTATGCACTCGATCCAAATAAAATCGTCAAGAGCGAGCGTCCGACTGCGTCCAAGCGCCTATCGAGCGCAAGGTTTCACGCTCATTGAGTTGCTGGTCGTGATTGCGATCATTGCCATTTTGGCGGGAATGCTTCTACCAGCGCTATCTAAAGCCAAGACCAAGGGGCAAGGCATCGCCTGTATCAACAACAACAAGCAGTTGGTATTGGCCTGGCATTTGTATTCTGGGGATTTCAATGACGCTTGTGCCAATAATTACACCATTCCAGGAACGGAAGATGCCATCAACCGCCGTCTCTTTGACAACTGGGTGAACAACGTCATGACATGGGGCGCGGGGTCCAGCGTGTTCGATGTCAGCAATACCAATCTTCTCTGGGTTCAGAACGGGGTTCTCGGGAAATACACAGGTGGCACTGTCGGCGTTTACAAATGCCCAGCCGATCGATTCCTGAGTGCGGAACAGCGGAGGAAAGGTTGGAGTCAACGGGTTCGAAGCAATTCAATGAACGCGCTTTTTGGGCTGTCCGATCCCACGGGCGGATCCGCGAATGGCCGTGCCTGGCTCGATCCGCAGTGGCGGCAATTCTTAAAAGTGACCCAAGTCCCCAACCCTTCCAACACCTGGCTCACGGTGGATGAACATCCCGACGGCATCAACGATGCATTTTTTGTTGCGGGCTATCAGGCCACCCAGTGGGGCGATTTCCCTGCCTCCTACCATAACCGAGCCTGTGGGTTTTCCTTTGCGGATGGCCATGCGGAAATTCGCAAGTGGCTCAGCGGAAGCTCGGTGTATCCCGTGACAACGCAGGGCATTTCAGCCAAACCGTTCGATGCCTTAGGGAAAAAGGATCACCTTTGGTATATAGAACGCACGGGTTATACGAAGTATTGAGACTAGGGACGCTGCCCCGACACCGCTAAACGGAGGGTATGGTAGCGGTCGATGGCTGGTTTTGTGAGGGTCATGGAAATACCGGATGCCCATTGAACCTCGACCCGATCCACTTGAGTGGCTGAGCCTAGACCAAAGTGCAGCGTATTTGCCGACTGAGCATGATGCGAATCGCCAGTGATCAGTTGGCGAACCTGGACGCGTCCACCCGCGTGAACCATTGCCGTTGCACCCACAGGTGAACTGTGGGACGGAGATTCGGGAAATCGGAATCCGACCCAGTGACCGGTGTTTTCCAGAGTATTTCGATAGATTCTGACCGCTCTTCTGGACTGCGGCCAAGGTTCAAAGTGGGTGACTACTAGATCCATGCGGCCGTCGCCATCGATGTCATCCGCCACGACACTTCTAGAATCCAACTCCAATGCGACGCCCATCAAGTGGGCCACCTCAACGAACGACGTTCCTTGGAGATTTAAATAGAAGCGGTTTTTTTCATAACCGCCGTAGGACGTGCCGCGACCTCGCAATCGTGTGGCCTTACTGCGAAGGTAGAGGTCGACGACTGGGTTTTCCTGCGAGTTGGCGACATGCAAATCGTGCAACCAAAACTCAGCTTCATAATCCCGGACGGATTCCCGACTCTCCATCCCATTGGCGATGTGAAGGTCCGGAAAGCCGTCGTTATCGAAATCCAAAGCGCTGCAACCCCAGGACCACCCCGAACGCGCCACAGTGTCATGAATTGGAAATTGCTCGAAGCCCCCAGCGGCCAATCCTCGAAACAGTCGACTTCCGAAAGTCATTTTCGAGCGAACACTCCGGTCTGGATCGGAATGCTCCCGCCATAAGCCCAAAGATTCCAACCGATCCGCCGTGGGTGAAGGCATCCCAGTCACCAGTAAGTCCATCAGTCCGTCCGCATCCAAATCGGCCAGCGCGTGGCCCATCCCAAAGGCGTGAGGCTCCGGAATCCAAGTCGGGGTTGTTTCGATGAACCGGCCGGTTCCGTCACCTTGATAAACGTCGACGCCAGCGAAATCGCTCACCACCACAAGGTCGAGATGGCTGTCACCATTGAGATTGGCAAACGATCCGCTCAGCGAGCGCCGATGGCGTTTAGGCGCTAAACCCGACCCCGGAGTGATGTCCGTGAAACGCCGAAGACCCTCGTTGCGCAGGAGATAGGCAGGATCCCCGTCATTGGCATCGAAATAGGGTGTGGGCATTTGGCCGCCTTGGTAAGGCATCTTGTACTGGCCCAAAAACACATCGAGATCCCCATCGTGGTCCATGTCACCGCAGGTCAGGACCATGGCGCTTGGCAAGCGCGATTCAGGTTTCCAGGCGAGTTGCGCTGGTTCTCCAAAGTAGAGAGTGCCATTCCCGGGATAGATCATCAATCCCTCCGGCGCGGCGCAAATCAAGTCCGCGTGGCCATCTGCATCGAAGTCGGCCAGCAACGCCGCTCCCACAATACCGGGAGCCCGCTGGCACAACTTAGACGGAATGTAAGACCCATCCGCCTGCCGCCGATACGTCCGATTCCGAATGGGTAGAATTAATTCGGAAATGCCATCTCCGTCCAAGTCGTAGACCAACAGCGGTTCATTGGAAAACGGTTGACTCCCCATCGCGATGGGTTCCTGCATGACCAACTGAAATGGCGGATCACCCGATCGTGTTTTGAGCGTGAGACCACGGGCATCGATGCGTTGGATGGAGACGGATTCGTTGGTGGAGGGCGTTGCCCACTGCACGACCAAATTGCCCTCCAAGATGGCGCATTTCGCCACGATCGAATTGCTGAGATGCGCCGAGAAATAGAAGCGGCTTTCGTTGGGTTTCCCATCTCGAGTGGTTTCAAAGTGAACGTGGCGAAACTCCGTCTGGTTTAAAACCCAGCCGTCTCGAGCGAGTCCAGTCAAGCGTCGACTCCACTCCCCTGGAGACCACGTGATGCTGGGAGCTGTAAACCTGCCTTGAGATATTCCATGAGGCCATTGCTCTAAAAGACTCCAAGTGCCTAGAACTAATTCGTTCACGGGAAACTGGGCAGCCGCCGCCAATTTGTTGGTGGCGGATTGAATCTGATCCCAGAGATCCTCGAAGACGCGACCGCATCCTTGAGCGAGAATCTCCTTGGCCCAAAGAGTTTGGTTCAGTTGCTGTTCTTGAGCTTCAAGTCGAGCCACCGCCTCCGTGTGATTGGGGTCAAGGCTCCCCGTGGTTACCTGGGTTGGCACCGCGTCCACTTTGGGCCGACGCTCACATCCCCATCCCGCCAGAAGCCAGCTTGCGACCCCCAGCGCGAACATCCGGCGAAGCCGAACAAGGTTCAGGTCGAAAGCAATTCCCATGTGAAAGCGTCATTAGCTCCGAAGCGTTAAAAAGCAACTTCAATCAGGTGACTCCTGCGCTGGCGGGCGCCTTAGGAGATGACCGCTACGCCATATTTTCCAAAATGAATGTCGGCAGTCACCACCGTCAGACCGTGAAGTTTCGCAGCGGCGATAATGAAGCGATCGCAAGGGTCCTTGTGGATCCTTAGTCCAGTTAGTCCATCGAGTCAACGGTGGTCAGGACTCCAATCCAACACGTCGGCATCACACTTGTGCAATTTCATCCCCACGTCCCGATCGAGCATTTAGGAAGATTGCAGCCGTTGCTCAATTTCCTGTCAGCTCCTTCACCAGTAAGGGGGCAGAGTACAGTTTGCGCAATGCCTCCAAGACCGATGCCGAGTGAACTGCGATGTGCCGGGCTTGGACGTCGGTGTAGACAAAGTTTCGTACCAACCCATGTCGGTTCCGATCGAAATTAACACCCACCAACTCCCCCGCGCGATTGAGCACCGGGCTGCCACTGTTTCCCCCAATCGTATCCGCTGTGCTCACGAAATTGAACGGTGTGGAAAGCTTCAGCACCGACATGCCCTCGATCCACCGTGTTGGCAGATCAAAGGGCGGCTGCCTTTCGAGCTTGGACGATCGGTCAAAGGCCTCACCGAACGTGGTGTGGAACTTCAATGTCTCCCCAGCAACCTCGTACCCTCCCACCGTCCCAAAGGCGAGGCGCAATGTGAACGTGGCATCCGGTGCCATCGATTTGCCGTAGGCCAAGAACCGCACATTGGCGAGGGATGCGTATGCCTGCCGCTCCGGCTCCTCCACCTCCGTCTCATAACGCAGTCGCAACTTCCGCGACTCGCCATCCACTGCCTTGGCCAACAACACCAACGCATCGTTGCTCTCCGCCACCGCCTTGGAGCCACCAGCCACCAAACGCCGCCGTTCCTCGGGACCGAACAGCCGTGTACCCGCAACCAACTCGGCAGCTCGGGCCGCCGGATTCCTGCCAGCAAGCGCCAACTGAACCAGTTCGTGTCCGCCGCCCAATAGTTCCGCAAGAAAAGTCAGTGACGCCGTCAGTTTAGCGCGCTCCAGACCTGCGTACAACGGGGCCGGGCTGAAGAGCTGAAATTTGAGCGATTCCAAATTGGAATCCCGATATTCACGAAGCCGTTCAGAGGAATTTTTAGGCAGTTCATCTGCTAAGCGCACGCAGTGACGCGCCGCCGTGAACAGGGAAGACGAAAATGCGTGTCCCGTTTCGAACAACCCGTGCTCCTTTTCAAAGGTCTTCAATTTGGCCTGAATCACTGCCACCACCTCAATGGATTCCTGGACGTCGTCGGGGGCGGCGAGATGAGCCGATGCCGCCGAGTCAGGCTGCCCCGAAGCTTGGGATCGCGCCCGATGCGCCGCATCAATCAGCGATCGTTCCGCAGATTTCTTCCTGGCCAAAATCAATGGATCGAGCAAGCCCTGGTACTGGCCAGTGAACGCCTTTCGAGAGTTGGCAATGCTATTGAGATCGGTGGCCGCCTGGCGCCTGTTCTCGACGCTCTGCTCGCTGAACTGCCTCAACGCCGCCTCCATGTTCCGCACTCGGGCGAGCGAGTAAGGAAGCGTGACATCGCGCCGATGCAATATCCGCGCCAGGGTCTCGAGACGTTGCGTGGCCCCGGGATGGCCAGTCACAAACACCAAGTCTCCGTCGGAAGGACCGCTCTCACTCCATTTAAAGAAATTCGTTGTCTGAACCGGCATACCGTTTTCGTAAGCACGGAAGAATGTCACATCGAGATTCATCCTCGGATACTCGAAGTTATCCACATCCCCTCCAAACGCGGCGATCTGCTTCTCCGGGGCAAAGACCAAGCGGACGTCGGTATATTTCTTGTACCGATATAAGTGATAGAGCCCCCCGTTGTAGAGCGTCACCACATCGGATCTCAGCCCGGTCTTGTCGAGCGACTCTTTTTCAATCTGGCTCATCACGGCACGACGAGCCGAGGAGGCTTGCGCCAAGGCCATTTCAGCTGTTACCGCGGCGTTGACTTGCCCGGTCACGTCGATGATTTCTTGCAGCACATTGATTTCAAGATCCGGACACTTCAATTCCTGATCGCGGGAGACGGCGTAAAAGCCGGCCTTTAGAAGATCGTTGCCCGGCGTGCTCAGTTTCTCGATGGAATCCGCGGCGACATGGTGATTGGTGACCAGGAGCCCTTCCTTGGAAACGAACCCGCCGCTGCCGCCGCTATTGAGACGGACCGAAGCGAGCTTTGCTTTCTCCAGCCACGAGTCGTCGAGTTCGAATCCATACTTGCGTTTGAGAAACTCTCGGGGCGGATCATTCAACAGCCACATGCCCTCATCGGATAATGTTGTCATGGCTCCAAGTACCGCGAGTGCGACCAGGTGATGTATTCGCATGGGGGAAGGTTTCGAGTTCAACCAACCCTGAAAATTTCGCTGATGCGACTCGTTGGCTTTGATGGCATGGAGATTTGTGACCGTTACGCCAGGATTTCCTCAACGACGTTTCCGTGAACATCCGTAAGCCGGAAATCCCGTCCCCCATACCGATAGGTCAGACGCTCATGGTCCAGTCCGAACAACGCCAGAATCGTTGCGTGGAGATCGTGCAAGTGGACTTTGTTTTCAACGGAAAAATAGCCGTAATCATCCGTCGAACCATGTCGAATTCCAGGCTTTGAACCCCCGCCTGCGAGCCACACCGTGTAGCCGTTCGGATTGTGATCCCGGCCGTCTCCATTCAGTTCGGTGACAGGCGTTCGTCCAAATTCGCCTCCCCACAGCACCAGCGTGTCCTCGAGAAGTCCACGCGACTTGAGGTCCGTGAGCAGTCCGGCGATGGGTGTGTCCACCTCAGCGGCATTGTTCGCGTGATCTCGCTTCAACCCGCCGTGTTGGTCCCATTTGTAACTGTGAGTCGCCTGGACGAAGCGAACGCCGCGTTCCGAAAACCTCCGCGCCATCAGGCACTGACGGCCAAAATTAGCCGTCACAGGATTGTCCAGGCCATAGAGCTTGCGAGTCGCTTCGGTTTCGCCACGGATATCCTGAAGTTCGGGCGCTGCTGCCTGCATCCGGAAGGCGAGTTCAAAGGAACTGATCCGGCCTTCGAGTTGGGGATCCGGCCCAGCCACTTCCAGATGCTTCCGGTTAAAATCCTGAACGAGATCCAGTTCGCGGCGTTGCTGTTCTGGGGGTGTCGAATCCGAATTTCGGATGAAGGGAATTTCGGCGCGATCCGATGAAATCCCCGCATTGCCAATTGGCGTTCCCTGATGGATGGCCGGTAGAAAGGCGGAGCCGTAGGCGTTCGTACCCCCGTGCGTCAATGTGGGACAAATAGTGATGAAACTGGGTAAGTCCTGAGATTCCGTGCCGAGGCCGTAACTCAACCAGGAGCCCATGGAGGGGCGAACGAAGGTGTCGGATCCCGTATGCAATTCTAGGAGCGCACCCCCATGACGCGAGTTGGATCCGTACATTCCGTTAATAATGCACAAGTCATCGGCATGGGCTCCCACTCTTGGAAAAAGATCACTCACCCAGGCACCACTCTGGCCGTACTGTCGAAACTCCCACGGAGACCGGAGCAGATTCGCCGTGGGTGATGAAACCACTCGCGGTTTGGCGAAGGGATAGGGCTTTCCATGGTCCCGGGTCAGCAGCGGCTTGTGGTCAAAGGTATCCACCTGCGAAGGCCCGCCATGCATAAACAAGAAAATCATGCGTTTGGCACGTGGCGCAAAATGGGACGCGCGCACCGTGAGGGGCCCCGATGCTGTTGGGATCGCTCTAGGGTTTCCGATAGCTTCTGCGCCCAGAAGTTGCCGCAGGGCAAGCCATCCAAAACCCGCAGCGGATACCCGAAGCAGATCGCGCCGACTATGAACGCGAGTCAAACGCCCGCACCCGCAGTGGGAGCTTCCATCGAAAACACCTGGGGAAATCAGGTTAGTCCACATACACAAATTCGTTCGAGGCGACCATCGCGCGACAAAGACTTTGCAGTGCACGCAGTCGGGCCTCGGATTCGCTTAAGCCACGCTGTTGCCACTCATTTAGGGTCGAGTCCAGATAACGTTCCGACTGACCCTACTCCGTATCAGTCGGAGAGCGTGCATGAATTCGTCGAAACACTGTCCGAATACACTTCGGATCCTCATTAACTTCCTTGTAAACCGCCTGTTGAGCCAGGCTTCGGCAAGCCGATGCCACCAAATCACTGTTCATCATGAACAAGGCTTGTGATGGAATGATGGTCTGATCGCGTCGACCATTCGCGACGCTTGGGTCCGGAAAATCAAACGTCTGCATGAAATCATCCAATGAACTCCGGACGACCGGCAGATATACGGCGCGACGGGAACTTCGGAACATTGTCTTGTCGATGCTGCTCCCCGCGCCGGTCACGTACTCCCTATTACGCGTGGGCAGCAGGGAACCGCCCGTAGAAAAATCCAATCCGCCACTCACGGCGAGGATTCCATCGCGGACCGCTTCCGCCTCGAGTCGACGTCGATTCATATGCCAAAGCATCCGATTGTCCGGATCCACCAAGGTCGGATCGGAACGACTTAACCCACCCTCGGTCCGACTTGGCTCCACCGACTGCTGATACGTGGACGACTGAAGAATCAGGCGATGCATGGCTTTGATCGACCAATGACTTTCAATGAATCGAGTCGCCAGCCAGTCCAGAAGTTCAGGATGACTCGGGGGTTCTCCCATAATCCCAAAATCATCGGTGGTCCGCACCAGTCCGGCACCAAAATGATGATGCCACAATCGGTTCACCAAGACCCGGGTGGTCAGCGGGTGATCTGGATGAGTCAACCAATCCGTCAACTCCTTCCGGCCGCTGGTTTTTGGGTCAATCTCACCTGCGGGCACCTGGGCGAACGAACTGAGGAATCCACGCTCGGTCATTTCACCCAATCTCAAGTGGGATCCGCGGATGTGCACCGCCAAGTGGGTGGACTGACCTTCAGACACCGCCATGGCTTCGGGCAGCAACGGAATCTTTTTTTGAAGTTGTTCGAGTTCGGTCCGCGCGTTGGCGAGAGCCTGACGCTGGGGTTCGCGGTAGAATCGTTCACTTCCCTCGGGAATCGCAAAACCACCCTTTGCGTTGGCCAACTCCTTCCGAAAGACCTCATCGACCGGATCACCCAACGAGCTAGCCTTTTTGCCCTCAGGGGAATTGCGAAGGGTCTCCCAAGCCTGATCCGCAGCTTCGAACAAGTCCTGGTATCGCCACGCCAAAGCCATGGGCGAATCAATGCCCAACCCCAAGCGTCGGGCCACTGCGTTTGTGGACGCGACCCTGTTTGTCGCCGAAGTCAATCGATTCCAGGCGGCCCAGATGGAGTTGGTCTCGGCAGACGCTTTGAGGGCCACCTCACCCAAGCGTTTGCTGAAAGCCGCAAACAGCTCGGACCGTTCGGTGGGCGCCGAGGTGGTTTCCCTTGGGACCTTTTCCGGCCAACCGATGTGCCGGGGCGCGAGAAGGATCTGATCGATATGAGGGAAACAGTCGGAACGTTCGAATCGCAACGTGTGCCGCCCGGCGTCGACCACAAGGTCGCCCTCGTGAAACCATTGCTGTTGGGGCGGATTCCAACCGCCCGTTGCTTTAGAAGCCACTGCGGCTAACACCTGTCGTCCATCCAGGAAACATCGAACAGGCCGCGCTTCCTGGGCAGCATAACGCACGGCGAGGAGATAACGACCCTCGGCGGGAGCGGTCCAATCGTACTCCACCGCATTGGTGACCCCTCCATTTCCATAAATGACACCGATGCCCTCGCCATACCCAGTGTCGGTCTTGGACACTTGATTTCCACGGTGGAAGGATTCGGCTTCAATGCGAATGGACTCCACTTCGTGTACGGCTGCTTCTGGAGTCTGTTTCGAGACACGACTCGCGGCGTGTTCGAGGATGAGATTCGACTCGCGTGAGACCAGCAGCGCTTGCGCCGTCCAGCCCAAATACACGCGGCGCAACTCACGATTCGACTGGTCGACGAGGCCATCCACATCGCGCTTCTTGGAATCCGCACGGGCACGCGCCTCATTCAGAGCTTCAATTTCAGCGGCGGGAGCCACGAATTTTTCCTGCCAGCGAGCCACCACCTTGTGATTCTCCATGGTGGTCGTGCTCCGAAAAATTCCAGCCAACGCGTAATAATCGCGCGTTGAGATCGGGTCATACTTGTGGTCGTGGCAGCGCGCACAACCGATAGACAACCCCATAAAGGTGCGCCCCAGGGTATCGACCTGCTCGTCAATGATATCCATCTGCATCTTCACCGGATCATCCTCGGCCAACATCTTGGGACCGACACACAAGAAACCTGTAGCGCTCACCGCCTCCGGTTGCCGTCGGCGTCTGCCATCCTTCAGCCACAGGTCACCCGCGATTTGTTCCCGCAGAAATTCGTCGAACGGCTGATCGCGGTTGAAGGAGTCAATGACGTAGTCCCGATAACGATAGGCGCTGGCATAAGCTAAGTTTTCGTCCATGCCGTTGGAATCCGCGTATCGGGCGACATCCAGCCAATGGCGTCCCCAGCGCTCCCCGTAGCGCGGTGAGGCAAGCAATCTGTCGACGACTTGAGCGTAGGCTGCCGATGAGTGATCTCGAGCGAACGCATCCACCTCATCCGCCGTCGGTGGTAGGCCAGTAAGATCGAGAGTCACCCGTCGAATCAAGCGCCTCGGATCACTCGCGATGGCTGGGCGAAGTTGCCGCTTTTCAAGACGCTGAGCGATAAACCAATCAATGGGATTTGCCGCCCAAGCCCTGAGCTCTGGATCCTCGCTCATCGGCGGAACGGGATCCTTTATGGGTTTGAACGCCCAGTGATTGGTCCCCGCAGCACCCAGCTGAGGAGCCGAAAGCAGCAGCCCGACGACGATGAAAATGAGTAATAAGTGAGCCACACCACTGCCAGCGACCCCCTCCAAGCTCTTGAACGATAAGAGGACGCCCCTTGGCGCCGTCGTTAAAACGCCGCAGAAACCAACGCTACGGTTTACCGAAGATCGCATCATGCGGCACCAAGAAATTTCCAGCCGCTATGGTCTCGCAACTTGCCACCATGGAGTCAAGAATTGGCGAGCTCAAAAAACACCGGGCGAATCTCCAAGTCGTCGGACATTTGGAGATCTGCTGGCCACGCAATTCCCCAAAAAGCGGTAGAGAAAAACCGCGCTCGCGCCTTGTTGGGCTGGAGCCCAGTACGAGCCGTCTCGCCAAAAAACGGAGGTGAGGTGGAGGGACATTCGAGCGAAGAACTGGCGTCAGTTCGAGAGCGGACAGCTCACCTTTCCGGGTTCAAAGACGCTGGCGCCGCGTGATGCGAATCTCCGGCGTGTAGATAATCCGTACGAGGAGATTGCCCCGTCCACCGCGAGGCTTTGGTAATCCTTCCCCTTCGATACAAAGGACCTCGCCGCGCGCTACGCCAGGGGGAATGGCGACACGAACAAGGTTCCCGGTCGCGCCGCGCACGGATTCCAATCCGCCTTGAACCACTCGCCTAGACTGGAGACGCAGGTCACACCGCAAATCGGATCCTCGAATCTTGAATCGAGGATCCGGCCTTGCCCGCACACGCACCAATACATGGCCCCCGCGAAAGGTTCCCTCACGGCGGAGGCGAAAGCGGGTTCCTGGGGCCGTCGAGGGCGGAACTTCGAGCGCATAGCTCTCCGACCCGTCAGGATTTCCAGGGTCGTTGACTCGAACTTCCATGGAGGCGCCACGAAAAAAATTCTCCAGACGCAAGAACACGTCCTGCAAGAAGTTTTGTCGCGGTTTGCCGGCGCGAGGAGATTGTTTCGGAGTCGCCGTATTCAATGTGGCATCATAAAGCCGACGGCGATCTGGATCACTCAAGACGGCGTAGGCGGCGTTCAGTTTTTGAGTTTGCGTCACGGCCTCGGCACAACCCGGGTTCAGGTCAGGATGAAACTGCTTGGCCAAGAGGCGGTAAGCGTCACGCACCTGATCGGCGGTGCAACGGCGGCTGAGTCCGAGTAGAGCGTAGTAATCTGGCGGCATGGTTCGCGACACCGAAAGACTGAATCGGCCCATGTCACAATGCCAGCCAGCAAATTCGGACTAAACAACGGCACGAGGGATTAGGACTAGGATTAGGAGGCCAATCTGAAAAATTGGGAGGCGCACCGCCGGACCCATCGGGCCTTTTGAAGGCATGCCATATCTCTAGGCCCATCTCATTTTTCGGTGGCGTCCGTGTGCACGACCTTGGATTGTGCACATATGCCACGAAGCCCAGAGGCGTTGATCGCCCTTTTGTTGCTTGGCGTCTACAATGGGGACGTCGCGTCAGCAGCGTCGGTGGACTTTGGACGCGATATCCGGCCGATCTTCAACCAAAATTGCACGTCTTGTCACGGTGGTGTGAAGCGTGCCGGTGGGCTGTCGCTCCTGTCCCGAGAAGCGGCAATGGCCAAAAATAAATCCGGTGGCCGGGCTGTCGTGCCGGGAGATGTCGATCAGTCGGAACTGTTAAAGCGCGTCACATCGAAGGATCCCGATGAACACATGCCTCCACCGGATCACGCGCCCGCGCTGGCATCGACCGAGGTGGCACGGTTGCGGGAGTGGATTCAGGGCGGCGCTGTCTGGACCAAACACTGGGCTTACGAAAAGCCCATTCGTCCCAATTTGCCAGGTGTCGCACGCGCCGTCTGGCCCAAGCAAGACTTGGACCGATTCATCCTGGCGCGGCTGGAGTCCGAGAAACTCTCGCCGGCACCGGAAGCCACTCGCCTAGCGTGGCTCCGCCGTGCTTCGTTCGATCTCACAGGCCTACCTCCCTCGGAAGTGGAAACGCGGGATTTTTTAGAAGACAACTCCTCACGAGCCTTTGAGAGCGTTGTCGATCGACTGCTCGCGTCACCGCGCTTTGGCGAGCGATGGGGGAGTGCGTGGCTGGATCTGGCACGTTACGCCGATACCATGGGCTATGAACGCGATCTCAATCGGGTCGCCTGGCCCTGGCGCGATTGGGTCATTCGCGCCTTTAACTTGGGAATGCCCTATGACCAGTTCGTCGTCCGCCAACTCGCCGGAGACTTGCTCCCGGACGCGACCGACGACGATCGACTTGCGACGGCCTTTCATCGGAATACTCAAACGAATACGGAAGACGGCACGGATGACGAGGAGTTTCGAACAGCGGCCGTCATTGACCGTATTGCCACCACCTGGGAAGGGTTGGCGGGCACTTCGTTTCGTTGCGCTCAATGTCATAGCCATCCGTACGATCCCTTCGGACACGACGACTATCACTACAGCGACGTTTTGAGGGATTTCCATTTTTTGAGTTCTTTGAGGCGGCGTTTACGATGGGAGCGGTAGGCCTGATCGTTGCGCCGTGTGTGATATTTCACCAAAATCACCAGGTAGGCAGGTTCGCGTTTGG
>SXSK01000009.1 GCA_005793375.1 Verrucomicrobiales bacterium
ACCATGCGCACCACTTGGTTGCCCTTCATTTCTGCTCGGAACGAGCAACCGACGCCACAGTAGGCGCACGTTGTCACCACTGAGTGATCAGGTTGCCCCATATCCGAGATGGACTTCTCCATCAGCGTGGCGGTGGGACAGGCTTGGACGCAGGCGCCACACGAAACACATTCGGATTCCAGGAAATCGGTGGGCCCAGGGGCGATCTTAGATTGGAATCCGCGTCCATCGACTGTCAGGGCAAACGTGCCCTGGACCTCTTCACACGCACGGACGCAGCGTGAACAGACGATGCATTTGGTCGGATCGAAACTGAAATAGGGATTCGATGTGTCCTTCTCGGCGACCAGATGATTTTCGCCTTCATAACCGTAGCGCACTTGGCGGAGGCCCACGACGCCCGCCATGTCCTGGAGTTCACAGTTTCCGTTGGCGGGACACGTGAGGCAATCCAAGGGATGATCGCTGATATACAGCTCCATCGTGTTGCGGCGCAGTTTGGCGAGTTTTTCGGACTGCGTGGTGACTCTCATGCCGGCTTCCGCTGGCGTGGTGCAGGAAGCGGGGAATCCTCGGCGACCGTCGATTTCGACAAGGCACAATCGGCATGAACCAAACGCCTCGAGATGATCTGTGGCGCAAAGTTTGGGGACTCGGACTCCGGCATCGAAGGCGGCGCGCATGACCGAAGTGCCTGCGGGCACCGTCACTTCCACACCGTCGATTTGAAGCGAGACGAGTTTATCCGACACCCGGGCGGGTGTGCCTGCATCCGGTTCTTTGGTCGAATACATAGGCGTAGGTTTTTTGTTTAATGACGGCGAATGGTTCTGGAAGCGCGACCGCCTGGGGCGGGGATGGGTGGGCGTTGGAAGTCCTCTGGGAAGTGAGTGAGTGCGCTGAGCACTGGCGAGGGCGTGAGGCCGCCCATGGCGCAGAGAGACGCGTTGGACAAGGTGTCGCAGAGGTCGCGCAGGAGGGCGAGATTTTCTGTCCGCTGTTGTCCTTGGACCACGCGGTCGATGACTTCGACACCGCGAGTACTGCCGATGCGGCAAGGAGTACATTTTCCGCAGGATTCAATGGCGCAGAATTCCATGGCATAACGGGCCATTCTGGCCATGTCGACCGTGTCGTCAAAGGCGACGATGCCTCCGTGACCGACCATGCCTCCGGCAGCAGCGAAAGCTTCGTAATCCAGGGCGGTGTCGAACTTGGACTCGGGCAGATAAGCGCCAAGAGGTCCACCGACTTGTACCGCACGGATGGGTCGGCCGGACGCGGAACCACCGCCAAAATCGTATAGCATCTGGCGCAGTGTGACGCCGAAGGCTTTTTCGACCAATCCACCGCGTTTGATATTCCCGGCGAGTTGGAACGGGAGAGTGCCCCTGGACTTACCGGCGCCGTAGCCGGCGTAATACGCACCGCCTTTGTCTAGAATCAATGGCACGGCAGCCAGGGTCATGACATTGTTGATCACCGTGGGCTTGCCCCATAGCCCCGCCAGAGCTGGAAGCGGCGGTTTGGGTCGCACCATGCCGCGTTTGCCCTCCAAGCTTTCGAGCATGGCGGTTTCCTCCCCACAGATGTAGGCGCCAGCCCCGCGGCGCACGTGCAGATGGAATTGCTTACCGCTGCCGAGGAGATTGGATCCCAAGTATCCGGCGTTCTCGGCGTTCCGAATGGCGGTCAGCAGAATGCCCAGGGCGTGTGGATACTCGGAGCGCAGGTAGAGGTAACCTTCCGTGGCGCCGACAGCGAGTCCAGCGAGGACCATGCCTTCGATGAGGACGAACGGGTCTCCCTCAAGGATCATGCGATCCGAGAAGGTGCCGGAATCCCCTTCATCGGCGTTGCACACAATGTATTTCTGTTCAGCTCGGGCATTGAGGACAGTTTTCCACTTGATGCCGGCTGGAAACGCCGCGCCGCCACGCCCGCGCAGGCCCGACTTGCTGATCTCCTCGACCAATTCCTCGGGTTTTGCCTGGAGTGCGGCACGCAATCCGCGTCCCCCGCCGTGCGCCTCATAGTCGCTGATACTGAGAGGATCGATGACGCCAACACGGCTGAAGGTGAGCCGTTCCTGTTGGGCGAGATAGGGAATGGATTCTGGGGTGCCGAGTCGCAAGCGATGAGCTCCACCCTGAAGAAATTGGGCCTCAAACAAGCCTGGGACATCGTGTGCTTCAACAGGGCCGTAAGCGATGCGTCCCTCGGTTGTGACGACCTCAACGAATGGTTCGAGCCAGAACAGGCCACGCGACCCATTGCGAATCAAACGAATGGCAATCCCACGTTCCGCAGCGATTCTTGTAATGGCCTGCGCGGTGGTGTTGGCGCCGAGGCCAATCGCGGTGGAATCGTTTGGGACGTAAATGGTGACACTCACGAGTTCCCTCCTGCGGTGGTTCGCAACTCCTGGATCCAGCGATCCAACTTTTCCTGGGTCACACGGCCTCGAACTTCGCCATTGACGAGCAATGACGGAGCACAGGCGCAATTACCCAAACAATAAACAGGTTCCAAAGTGATGGAGCGGTCCTGAGCGGTTTCGTGGAAGGACAAGCCGTGCTGTTGTTGGAGGTGAGTCTCCAGAGCGTCGCAGCCCATGGCCTGGCAGGCCTCGGCGCGGCATAGCCGCAGAATGTGGCGACCTGGCGGTACTGTGCGAAAATCGTGGTAAAAGCTCAGCACCCCATGGACCTCTGCCTGGGACAGATTCAGAGCATTGGCGAGCCTGGGTACCGCAGTACTGGGAACATAACCCAGGAGATCCTGGATACCGTGTAACATGGGGAGCAGGGCTCCAGCCAAGGATCGATTGGCGGCGATTACCGCGTCAATCGTTCCCAATGTGTCCTGGGTCCCGTGCGCCGCGGGCGATGTTTTGGTTTGAGGCCGTGAATCCATCGGAGGTGGTCCTGTCCGCAGATAGTCGCCTCACATGGCCTTGGGTTCAAGGCTCGAGGTTCAACGAAATCGCTGGTGCAGACCCTCGGCTATTCGGAGGAATGCATTCGCTGGGTCGCTTCCAGGTTGGCCTACCACCACCGGAATGCCCGCGTCCCCACCCTCGCGAATGGCGGTATAAATGGGGATTTCCCCAAGAAATGGAAGATTGCGACGCAGGGATTCGCGCTGGCCGCCGCCATGTCCAAATATCTCGATCCGCGAGCCATCGGGCGCCGTGAAGTAGCTCATATTCTCAACGAGACCCAGGATTGGGACATTCACTTTTTCGAACATCGCAATGCCTTTTCGGACAACGCCTAAGGACGCTTCTTGAGGCGTTGTGATGATCACGCCGCCGTCGAGCGGGACGACCTGGCAGAGAGATAATTGGGCGTCGCCTGTACCCGGGGGAAGGTCGACCAATAAATAATCCAATTCACCCCACTCCACCTGATTGACAAACTGCTGAATAGTTTTCTGGATCATCGGACCGCGCCAGATGACAGGCTGATCGTCATTCAGAAGGAATCCGATGCTCATCAGTTTCACGCCGTGTGCCACGGGAGGCGCCAGTTTTTCATTTTCGCTGATGGTCGGGCGTTCGTTGATTCCCATCATCAGGGGGATACTGGGGCCATAGATATCCGAATCCATGAGGCCAACTCTGGCCCCGAGCTTTTGTAGGGCACACGCCAAGTTGACGGAGCACGTGGACTTGCCGACGCCGCCTTTTCCTGAAGCAACTGCGATGACGTGGCGAATGCCTGGGAGGCGGTTTTGATTAAACCGGCTGGGAGGCGTGGATGCTGCGGTTTGAGGCGTTGGGACGCGGACCTGGACGTGAGCATCCGCAAGCCCTGGCAGTGCGTTTCGCAGGGCGATTCGCGCGGAATCAGCGATTTGATTGCCGATCTCCGGATTGGGGGAGGTCAGTTCAATCATCACTCCGACAGCGCTACCGTCGATTTGGATGTCTTTGACGAGCCCGAAAGAAACGATATCGCGGCTGTAGCCTGGATACTTGACGGTTTTTAGGACCGTGAGGATGGCGTCTTTCTCAAACATGTTCAGTGGTTAGCTTAAGCAACGTGTTTCAAATATCCAACCCGCGTTGAGCTCGTTCAGGCGAGTTTAGCTCGAAGGCGGCGGCCATTCAGTTGGGCACGATTCAATCGACTAATGATGGATCTTGCGTGGGGTTCTGCGACGTCAATTTTAGAATGATCCTCCGCGACATTGACTTTACCCAGCACCGACGTCGGGAGTCCCGTTTCGCCTTGGATGCAACTAATGAGGGCCTCTGGGGTCATCGCGTGGGCCGTACCGACGTTCACCCAGAGTGGGACCATGGCGGGAGGTTGAGGCGGTTCGGGCGGGGCCACGGGGGTGGGGAGCGCGGGAGCCGCGGCAGATGCGGAGACTGCTGGGGTTGGTTTGGCCGCGGTTGGGGTTGGTTTGGCGGGTTTTGGGGCGGCCGGAGATCGGCTTGCTGGCGAAGCGATATGGCTTGGGCTCTTGGATGGAGTTATCTCCCGGCTAGGGGGTCGGGGAGTCTGCGGCGGCCGCGCAGGAGCCGTGGGTCGAGCGGTGGCTAGCGTTGGGGCTGGCGAGCGGACTGGGGCCGCGGTGAATCCTGGCTCACGGGTTTGAGGCATTCTGGGTCCCGTCGGACTTGCCGGTCGCGCCGGGGCGTGTTCGGAAGCGGGGCGTCGGAGTTCTGGTGCGACTGGTGCCACAGGGCGTGGACGAGGTTGAGGCCTTTCGGTGACTGGAGCGGTCGGGGGTGTGCTCGTTGCAGGTGCCGGCGCTGGCGCTGGTGCGGATGGATTTCCCCAAAGAGAACCGCCTTTTTGCTTTGGATCAGCGGGCGGTTCGGGATCACCCAAAGCGAGTCGGTGAAACAGGGCATTCAGCAGATCCATCGAATCGTTCCCTTCTTCGAGCAAGGTCTCAATCAGATGGTCATAATGCCGAAAGTCGCCGGCAGTGAGCGTGCTGCGGACGCGCGTGAGCAATTGACCCACCTTGGCCTCCTCTATTTCCGGCTCCGATGGAATGCGGCCGCGGCGCATGCGTTGGCGCGTGTAGTTTTCGATCTGGCGAATGGCGAAGACTTCGCGACCTGAGACGAAAGAGACGGCGAGCCCAGCGCGGCCAGCGCGGCC
>SXSK01000092.1 GCA_005793375.1 Verrucomicrobiales bacterium
GAGAAGTTGTGGAAGTAATAGTCGCTCTCACCCTCGCGTTCCCATCCATCTGCCGTATCTGTATTGTGCAGCGTCAATACCATCAACCGGCCCTTGTCATCGGCGATCCCACGATGATGCACCTCCTGGCCGTCCTCACGCTCCCAAGTGACCCCGGTAAACTCACTGCGAATTCCCAAGTTGACCGCAGCATTCTGACCTTTCTCACGAATCTCAAAAACTCCATGATAAAGCGGATGTTCCAACGGTAACTCAAAAAAATCTCGGTCGGGGAATACTTGCTTCATCACCGATTCACAATTCTTCCATTCCTCTTCTCCATGGAAGTCGTCCATCAGCAGAAAACCGCCATTCAATAGGTACCTTCTCAACGCCACGACTTCCTCGTCGGCCAAATAGAGATTCCCGGGCGACGACAGAAAAAGAAACGGATAGTTGGGCAATTCAGGGTCGGATGCGTGCAGCAACCGCCCGTTCGGATCCACCTTGATCGAGGTCATCTGCTGCAATCGATACGACAAATTGAGATCGCTATCGGGTAAATCCGTCGTCCACCCCCCCCGAGCCCGGCTCCGACCCCGCGCTGGGTCTTTCTCATAACGCAACCGCGCAAAAGTAAAAACGTCCCGTTCAAAGCTGGGCGCGTTCGTCCACATTGGAGTTCCCTCATTCCGAGTGTCGACTTCACGCGCTGTATGAACGTCCTCCGGAACGAACAGCTCCCCACCTCCAATGCTACGAGCCCTCTGCCCAAGGGCCACAAATCCGAGCATCGCCGATGCCGCTGCTACCACCAGCACCCACGCTCGCCTTCGACTGAGTGCCGACTGTGCCGATTCCGCGCCAGCCCCATCCGAAATCTTGGGCGCTCTCGCGAAACAGCTAGGTACTTTCACGGTTTCGCCTCGCCCGACTTGGCCGAAGCCCCCTGAAGTTCCAATAACAATTGAAGCGCTGCACGATGCCGCGGCGCTTCCTCCAAGGCCAATAGAACCTGCTGTCGCGCTTCGGGATCCCCAGTCAGCTTCAGAAGGCGTGCCAGATGATAATGCACTTCCGATGGATTTGGCGGATCCAGCTTCAGCATGGTCTTATTGGCCGCGATGGCCACCGGAACATCACCCAACGCTTCCGCGGCCCGTGCCAGATACCGATAAGGAGTCGCCACGAGAGGATTGACCGATAAGAACCGCTGAGAGTTACGGCGAACTTCTTCCCAATCACTCGCGGCCACGCCCAACTCCGCCAATCGAAGATACGCCTCAGAGGCTTCGTCGTCTTCATCGGCATACCGACTCAACACCCGCCGTTCGTCGTTGGTCTCACCCAGCATACGATGCACCTGGGCCAGGACCGGATACGCGCTGTCTTTGCCGGTCTGGTCGGGATATAACTCGACCAATTTTTGAAGTGGTTCCTTGGCTTCCGTCCATTGCTTGGCCGACACCAATTGCTGCGCCCGTTGCATCATGGCCCAGTAGTTGGTCGGACGATTCTGCGCCCATTTGGCCAATGTCGGCCCCCCCAACGACATCGGCCCATCGCTCTTCGGCTTCTCCCAGTCCAATCCGGGTCCTAATGCCCGCGCCCGCGCCATCGCAAACGTTGCGAATTCCTTCTCCAAAGCATCCATTGGCGCCGTCTGGCGTGAAATGGCCTCGTTGATACCGATGCCCGCCTTTAGATCCGCCAATACGGCCGTTAACTTTTCGATTCCAAACCGTTTGACCAAAAACTCCACCACCAACGACGACTCATAGTAGGCAAATTGCAGATGAAACGGCGTTTTTGGCGCTAGGAAAGCCCCGCTTAACTTGGATATCGGCGTCAGGTCACCATTCAGAATCATGTCGCGGTACCGCGGTGTCATCCGCTGGCCCCATGCCTTGTTTTCCTCAAGTTCCTCGAATACCGAAATCCCTTCGCTCAACCACCGCGGCATTCGGTTCGCTGTCAATTGCAGCGTCACCACGTGACAAAATTCATGCCACAAAACCGCTTCCCAATTCACGGGCATCCCCTTGGTAGCACCCGGACTGTTGGCGGTAATCACCCGACCAAAACACACGCCCAGATATCCTGGATTGTCTGGTATCCCAAAGGTGCGTACACCAAAGTCTTTTTGCTCGCTGAAGATCTCCACGGTGGTCGGGTCTTGAATCGACAACCCATACTTTGCCACCAAACGCTCCCGCGCTCGGGTCAAAAAGGCCAGCACCCTTGGACCATAGATATCCGCCTCGCGCGGATGCATGCGGATCTCAAAATACTGGTTCGTCAGCGTGACAAACCGGGCCATGGTGTCGTGCAAGGTCACCAAGTTAAATGCCGAGACGTCATAGCCATCGGTTTGATGCACTTGCTGCGCCAAACGCCACCCTTCTGGATCATTGCCCAACCGCAAAAGGTCGGAGGCCAGCTGGGATTTCGCCGGCAGATACGCCGCGTCCATCACCAAGGCAGACCGCTGACGCGAAGCCCCTTCCTGGAATCGATATTTCTGAGAAAGCTTCTTCCCAATCAAATGATCGACCCGAGGATTGTTGGTCCAATATCGAAGTCCTGATTCACGAGCGGACGTTTCACCAGGCAAGTCATTCTTCAAATGCGCCAACACCGCTCGATACGCCCACGCATCCGGATGCCACGGATTCACCTTGCTCACTTCATCCAAAAGCTTGGTCGCAGAGGTATAGTCCTCCGCATCAATCTTGTGATCCGCCAGTAGCAATAAACTGGGGAGATGCCTGGAATTATGTTTCAGAGCGGATTCCAACGATTCTCCCATCTGTTCGCGATCCCCGTCCGCAAATGCTAGCGCTATTCCGTAGTGGAAGTCGGCGTCGTCCGGATGTTGCTTTAATCCAGAGGCGAACGCCTTGGCTGCCAGATCAAAATCATGCTTGGATAGCGCCAATTCGCCGCGCGCCAAGTAAACGTTCCTTAAGGTCGCATCGGCCTTTTGAATCGGATCGTAAACGCGTCGCAATACGTCTTTCGGATCCGCCCCGGATAACAGAGCTACCGCCCCCACGATTAGAAAATCAGCCGGATCGGTATAATTCGACTGCCGCCCGGATACCAATGTTCGAATGTCGTTGAGATATTCCTGAGCCAACTCTGGATGACCATTGTACCGGACCACCTCACGCCCAGCCCAGCGCAGGCGAATGCTGCGCGGATGACGAGCCAGCGCGTTCGTGAGCACCGCGTGAGCCTCAGTGTACTTGCCAGTCATCATCAAGGACTCCACCCATAGCAAGGGCCACTCTTCCGAACGGTTTCTGGGTTTTGAAGCCTCGGCCTGGGCGGTCTCCTTGGCACCCTGATAATCACCAGACCGTAGCTGAGCCTGAACTACGGCCAGATCCGCCGCTGCGACCTGAACCATCCCGAGCCAGAGCCCGAGTAGGCCGAAGCTCCAGTATTTTATCCGAGACTCAGCAGAGTTCACTCCGCAACCATGCCCGAATTCGTCGCAGGCTCAAGCTCCGTCGCTCGATCCCCTCCACCCTTCCTCACTCACCAGGGATACTTTGAGAATTGTCTAGCACCCGATAGGGCTCGAATTCGTGCCGGACATGCTGTGGCAAACGGACCCGAAACCGCGCCCGATCCCCGGAATAGTCCTCCTCCATGATCTGGCCCACAGCGTGCAGCCGCGCAATCGCCTTTTGAGCGTCAAATGGAACGGACAAATCCAAGAAATCCCTGATCGGACGCAACATCGCACCGATTTGTCCCAGCAATTCACTAAACCCAGCACCGTGCCGCGCCGAGACAGCGACCGCTGCAGGAAATGACTGGCACAACGTCACGGCATAATCCGGGACGGTTAGACGGTCCACTTTGTTAAACACCATGAGCGTCGGTTTATCCTTGGCTCCGATTTCCTCCAACACCGCATT
Organism: Verrucomicrobiales bacterium; assembly: GCA_005793375.1. Taxonomy (GTDB): domain Bacteria; phylum Verrucomicrobiota; class Verrucomicrobiia; order Limisphaerales; family UBA9464; genus SXSK01. Next base: position 3,909 of record SXSK01000092.1, read on the forward strand.
CACCGCATCAATCTGCGCCAGGAGGTTCGGATGGCTAATATCCACCACGTGGAGCAATAAATCGGCTTCCACAACCTCTTCCAGAGTCGCCTTAAAGGCCTCCACCAAGCCATGTGGCAGCTTGCGAATGAATCCGACCGTATCCGAAAGCAAGACGTTTTGATTGGTGGGCAATCGCAGCCGACGCGTGGTTGGATCCAACGTCGCGAACAGCTTGTCTTCCGCCACTGCGGATGCCCCGGTGAGCGCGTTCAGCAAGGTGGACTTACCCGCGTTGGTATAGCCCACGATCGACGCCAATGGCCATTGATGTCTTTGTCGTCCAGATCGTTGCGTCGTTCGTTGACGGCGCACATCTTCTAATTCTTCGCGAATCTTATCGATGCGTTCCTGAATTTTTCGCCGGTCGGATTCCAATTGGGACTCACCTTCACCGCCGATCGCCCCCAAACCGCCGCGTTGTCGCGACAAATGGCTCCAGAAACGCGTCAATCGCGGCAGAAGATATTCCAACTGGGCGAGTTCCACCTGAAGTTTACCCTCCCGGGTTCGAGCCCGTTGAGCGAAGATTTCCAAGATGAGTGCGGTCCGGTCCATGACCCGACAGCCAAAGATTTTTTCCAAGTTGCGAACCTGAGCTCCGGATAATTCATCGTCGAAAACCACAGTATCAATGGCCTGCGCTTTGCAAAGTTGAGCCAACTCCTCTGCTTTCCCCGATCCGATGAAGGTTCCAGGGGTCGGGGATTCGAGTTTTTGCGTGGCGTTGCCCACCACTTCAGCGCCCACGGTGGCGACCAATTCGGCTAACTCGTCCAAGGAGTCTTGTATATCGCGCGTGGATCGGGACTTCAATTCAACGCCAACCAGGAAGGCGCGTTCCGTGCGATGATCGGTAGTATTAAGAAGGGCCTTCAAGATTTGATCAGCAATGCAAAAACAGGAAACCGGACAAAAACTCCACCAAAAACCTGCCACTTGACCTTCATCGACCCTCGCAGTCAGCAAGCGCTCGACTTGGAATAGCGGTGGAGCAACATCAAGAATCGGGAACTGCTCACAGCGAACTGAACGATGCTCTCCCATGCTAGTGGCGGCCGGTGAAATGTCGAATTTTCAACGATTTTGATGAAAATCGGACTAGCAAACCAAAGTGGTTCACCGGAAATTCAGGGGTATCGAAAAAGTGAACGCATCAACTCAACACGGGTTTCAACCTAATTCACGTGATACGAAGGATCTTTACAAGGAACCCGTTCAGAATCTGATTTCAAAATACTCAATAATTTCAAAATTCAATTCTTGACCCTATCGGCCCCAAGAGATTACCTAACAACAGTCAACAATTTTGAACTATTGAACCCTCCGCTTGGCACTATGAGCAGCAATCGATTTGAACTTAGAATGATGGCTGTTGTGGCCGCTCTTGGCACAACTGTTCCATTCGCCGCATCCGCCCAAACGGTCGTTTACAATAACACGACTGGAGTTTCTACCGGGATGCACGTGTCCAACGTGGAATACGGCGACGAAATTACTTTGGCGGGCAGTCTTCGAACCGCTACGCAATTCAGCTTTAACTACTTTAGCAATTACGATTTGAGTGGGGGCGGTGTTCTAAGGATTTACGCCAACGACGGCCCTCTTGTTTCGGGTTCGCCAGCTCCCAAGGAGGTATTGTACCAGAGTGCTCCTTTCGACATTGTTAAATCGAATGTCAGTGATCCCAATAATGCTCAGGGGTCCATGGTTACAATCAATCTGTCTTCGACCGGTCTGGTTGTGCCAAACAAGGTTACTTGGACAGTGTCATTCTCGTCGGTAGGTGGAGCAAATACCGCCGGGTTGCTGGTTTACGGCGGTCCCACTACCGGTACGAGCAAGGAAGATTTCTGGAAGAAGACGGCCGGCACCTGGAGTCTCCAACTGCTGGACAACAACGTGAGTGCGAATTTCGGAGCGAAATTGACGGCGATCCCTGAGCCCAGCACCTATGCTCTCGCGGGTGTCGGTGCCATTGGGTGGTTGGCCTTGGCTGGATATCGCCGCTCCAAGAAGTAATTAGGCATTCGAGTTTCAATAGTCTCTAATCTTTTCAAAGGCGCAGTTCTTACTGCGCCTTTTTTATTTTCAAGCGTCTCGTATGATAACTTCAGCAGTTCCTTACTGTCAGTAATCTGGAATTCTTCCGTCGGTCATGCGTCCACTTAACATGCCATACGCTCTTTGGATCCACCGCACCGCAGGAACTTGGTTCCTACTATCACTCCTCCTGGCTCTCCTCCCATCACTCAAGGCCCAAGGACTCTTCGCCAAATCTTCCACCACCGCCCAGTTGTCTCTCGATGTCTCCCAGGCACAACCAGGCGATCGGATCACGGCCGCCATCCATCTCAAGAGCATCGACGGTTGGCATACATACTGGCGCAACCCGGGCGATGACGGCGGCGGCGGACCTATTGGACAAGCGACTCGCATCGATTGGACCCTTCCCCAAGGTGTTACCGCCGGCCCCATCCAATGGCCGACTCCAGAGAAGTACGTCGAAAAGGAATTTCACACTCACATCTTAAACGAGGGAACACTTCTCGTCCCCCTGACCCTCGCACCCAATCTCTCCTTTGGCACCTTCAACATCAGCGCCAAACTCCGTTGGCTCGAATGCAAGGAGGAATGCGTTCCCGGCTCGGCCACCGTCAATGCGTCGTTGTCAGTCGGCCCGGAAGCCAAGCCCTCGCCGGCTAACCCGGCCATCCAAGCCGCAGCAGCGCTGTTGCCATCGTCTCAACCCACAACGGCACGTGGCTTCTGGGAAACCAGTTCAGAATCCGAACGTCGCAGCTTGATCATCGAATGGGAACATCCAGTTGCCCAAAATGGATTCGATTTTTTCCCTTTTGAAAAACAGGGAGACTTCGGCGCCAAGTCCGTCGCGCTTCCGCCCGCCAATAGCAAAAGTCGACTTCGCAAACTGGTGGGAAAACCTGAGGCGGGATGGCCGTCTTCGGTCAGGGGCGTGCTCGCCCCCACGACCTCCGGTAAACCCACAGCCCCTGGATTTGAGGTAAATCTCTCGATCTCGGAACCCGCTAGCAACGCCACTGCCGCGGCCAATACCAATGCCGTCCAAGAGCCTGTCGCCATCGGAACATTACTGGTCATGCTCAGTTTCGCCTTCATTGGTGGCCTCATTCTGAACATCATGCCGTGCGTTCTCCCCGTTCTGGCACTCAAGATCCTCGGCTTCGTCAATCAGGCCAAGCAAGACCCCAAACTAGTCCGCTCTCTCGGTTTGATCTACGGACTCGGTGTGATCGTCTCGTTTATCGCACTCGCCTCTATTGCACTCCTGGTCCAAAAGGCCGGCGGCGTCGCCGGGTGGAGTACTGCATTTCAGAATCCCTACTTCCGTATCGGTCTCACGGTGCTGATCACACTCGTCGCCTTGAATCTGTTCGGGCTTTTCGAAGTGACACTTCATCCAACCGCTACCGAAACCGCGTTTGTCTATGCGTCGAAAGAAGGTCCTGTCGGCGCTTTTTTCAACGGCATCCTCGCAGCTGCCCTTGCCACCCCTTGTACCGCCCCCTTCCTCGGCGCTGCCATCGGATTCGCCTTCACCCAACCAGCGCTCATCCTGCTGTTGTTCTTTGTCACCGCGGGCGCTGGATTAGCTCTGCCATTCGTTGTCCTGTGCTGGAATCCCGCCTGGCTCAAACTCATTCCCAGACCCGGCCACTGGATGGTCCGCTTCAAGGTCGCCATGGGATTTCCCATGTTGGCAACCGCCATCTGGTTATTCTGGTTCACCGCCACTCGCATGGGCGACGCCGGCGTGCTGTGGTTCGGTCTGAGCCTCGTTACGATCGCTGCCGCTACTTGGGTCTGGGGAGAGTTTGTCCAACGCGGTGCCTCTCGGCGCGGTCTCGCCATCGCCACCAGTCTCGGGCTCGTCGCCATCAGTCTCGTATACCTCCTTCCCAAAGCCAGCCAACGCTCCAAGATCGATTGGAAGAAGTGGAGTCCTGAGGCCGTTGCTCGCGCTCAAGCGGAAGGACACCCCGTCCTAGTCGATTTCACCGCCGACACCTGCCTCAACTGCAAATTCAACAAATCGACCAGCATCGAAATCGCTTCCACCATCCGAATACTCGGCGAAATCAAAGCCGTCACGCTGGAAGGCGACTTTACCGATGCCGACCCAGAAATCGCCAAGGAACTCGCCAAACATGGTCGACGCGGTGTCCCACTGGTTCTCGTTTATTCTAAAGTCCCTGGAAGTGAACCCAAAGTATTGCCCACCGTGCTCACTCCGACCATTGTCCATGAAGCCCTCGACTGGGCTTCAAAGCCATAATCCCACAAGCTAAGGGTGCCTGGCCCCGGCCTTAGACGCTATCCGTTCAGCCAGGGCTGATTGACTGGCGGCAAACACCTCGCGATGAAGCGATTTTCCATGCGAGTCCATGGTGACCACAGCGGGAAAGTTCTCCACTTCCAACTCCCAGATGGCTTCTGGTGATCCAAATTCTTCGAGCATGTAGACCCCGCGCACTTTGCGGACACACTCGGCCAACACTTGAGCTGCTCCACCAATCGCGTGGAGATAGACACAGCCGTACTCCCGACATGCCGCCGATGTCTTGTCACCCATACCCCCTTTTCCAATCACTCCACGAATACCAAAATCACGAATGATTTGAGCCTGATAGGGCTCTTCGCGAATGGATGTGGTCGGCCCCGCAGCGGTCACTTGCCACTGCCCAGCCGCATCCATAAGAACCACCGGCCCGCAGTGATAAATAATTCCACCGCGCAACTGGACCCCTGTCGGCAAGCTCCCACCCTCATGCAAGTATTTGTGGACGGCATCGCGGCCGGTGAAAACTACACCCGTGATACCCACTTCGTCGCCCACCTGAAGCGCCCGAATCTGTTCTTCGGTAAAAGGATAGTTTAATGGAATCATGAACTTCTGTTGGGAATGATTGAGGGGAGGATTGAAAGAACCGTTGTCAGGCCTAGTAAAGCCAGCGTTGTATCGATGAATCTGGTCCCATGACGACCCCTTGGCGCCGGAACGCCCAACACATGTAACTCACACTCACAAAATAGGACGCAGGCACGCGGTTCGCGGCACAGATTTTGACTCCCAGAAGCGTTGTTCTCCCGCCAAAGCCCATGGGCCCAATCCCCAACTCGTTCGCGGTTTTCAAAATGTCCTGTTCCAGGGCATCCAAAACGGGATCAGGATTTCGATCTCCCAGGAAACGTAGGAACTGTTGCTTGCTGAATTCGTAGCCCGTCGCCCGGTCCCCACCGATGCACACCCCCAGGATTCCTGGACCACACCCCTTGCCTTGAGCCTGTAAGACGGCATCTAGAATTACCCTGCGACACCCATCTAAATCTCGGTTCGCCTCCAACTTCTCGGCCGGCAGTGAGTATTGCGCTCCAACGTTTTCACAGCCGCCACCCTTCAGGATCAAGCACACTTCCAATTGAGGAAACCGGTGCTGATGAAAATGAATGGCGGGAGCCCCTGGCCCCAAGTTGGTGCCGTCGTTTCTGCCCGTGATGGAATCTACCGAATTCTGCCTCAGAAAACCACGTTTGGTCGCCTGCTTCACCGCCTCTCGAGCGGTTTCCTCGAACTGAATCTGGTCGTAACCTACCGGACATTGAACATAAAAAACAACACTGCCGGTGTCCTGGCAGATGGGCTGAGATTTGCGTTTCGCGAGCTCAATGTTGCGCTCGATGATCTTCAAGGCGCTTTCCGCAATGGTTCCCTTCTTTTCGCTCTCAAGGGACCGTACTAACGCAGCGTTCACGTCGTCAGGTAGCTCCGCCGAAGTGCGGCGGATAAGCTCAATTAACGAATCCAACAAGGGATCGGGCATGGCGAAGGGATTGTGATTGTTGCCAACCCAGGTGTCAACGGAACGGGTTCACGGATCAAGCCTCGACAAATAGCGCCAGTGACGCCGTGTAGGCGTGAAGAAAATTCTTTTCTCCAACGGGCCCCAATTCTCCCGCGCAGAAGCATCCGGTTACCGGAAGTGGCCCCAGTTGTTCCTGCACCAATCCGGAATCGTGGTTCGACCGTCCAAACAGTCGCTCGCCACGCCCGTTGCAACAACAAAGGCAACCCCCATACACTCGCCGTCCCGCCAATCGTTCGCGCATTCGCGACAGAACCCAGCTCAGATCTTCCGTGGCCGCAGCCGCATCCCGACGATGAAATTGCAGGGTCTGCCCAGCTCGAGGCTGTGCCCCAATCGCCAGCATACCATTCTCTGGATCCGCTCCCAACAAACTCCGAACCACAAAGTCGCCGCGCTGGAACTCATGCCGATATTCGTTCCCCGCCAAACCCACGAAAAGATTGCCCTGGGCTTTGGATTGTTCGTCCCTAGTCAAGCCATTGAAGGTATCCACCAATACTGAATACGCCGGCCGATTCGCGATTTGTAAAATGAAATGACCCTCGGCTTTGGTGATGGTCCAAGTTTCTCCAATGGGTGTACAACCTTGGGAAATCACCGACTCGAGCCGCACTCGCCCGCCAACCGCCAACGCCACGACACCTTCCTCATGCACCTCACAATTCAGGTAGACTTGCGTCCGACGTTCATCCCAAAGACCTCCTGCCAGCCCTCCCACGCTTGGAACTCGCGGGTACGCACCGTTCCATTGCCGCAGCCAGGTCTCCCCATCCAAATGAAATGGATCCGCAAAAACCAACCAACCATTTACGTCGGAAGGCCGCACTTGGCTGAGCGCATACCAGTCCTCCGGAACGGTGCACTCGTCCAAGGAGGACTGAGTAAAATGAATCGCACGCAATGTGGCGCCCGGCAGATGATAAAGCCCGAGTACAATCCCGCCCTGCTCCAACAATTCTTCGCCGTTCGCAATCAACCCCGAACTGGAGCAGCCCACCAGCAGCGGAATACGCCCATGGACACGCAGCACCTCCAGCACTTCCGACGCAAAATCGAAGAATTCCGGCGCCATGAACACGAGGCCCAAAGTCACGTTAGGCGCCGACAGACGGTTACGGAGGCCTTCAACCCAGCGTCGAATTCCAGGTTCGTCCCACCCGCCTCGCCACTGACCAGCAACCGCGAACTCACTCTTCATTGTTCTCAAAGTACCGAGGCAAACCGTCGAGGCAAGCCGCCCGTACCTGCCCATACAATAAAATTGCCCCTCTGAACCGCGTCGAACACCTCAGACAGCTTTCGCGACTCATAGCTTGCGGTTCATGGCAAAGTTCCAGCAGGTTTGCGGTTCCGATTCCGCCCATGGAACTGATCAAAACGTTTATCGACATCGTCCTCCACCTTCAGGATCACCTGAATGGCCTCCTGATGCAGTTCGGCCCCTGGTTTTATGGGCTGTTGTTCTTGATTATCTTTTGCGAGACCGGTCTCGTCGTTACCCCGTTCCTTCCCGGCGATTCGTTGCTGTTCGCCGTTGGAGCTCTCGCCGCCGATCCTAAGAGCGGATTGAATATAGGCTTGTGCGCCGTGGTCATCACCACCGCCGCTTTCCTCGGTGACAATGTCAATTACTGGCTGGGTAAACTCATCGGCCGCGAACTCGTCCGCCGATTCCCGCGGCTCATCCAGCAAACCCATCTCGACCGAACGAATGCCTTTTTCATCAAATACGGGAAGAAGACGCTTATCCTGGCCCGATTCGTGCCGATCGTCCGCACGTTCACTCCGTTCGTCGCCGGACTCGGCGCCATGCCCTACCCGCGATTTATCGGGATGAGCTTTATCGCCACCCTCCTCTGGGTCGGTCTCATCCTGCCCTGTGGCTACTTCTTCGGCAACCTGCCCATCGTCAAGAAGAACTTCGAACTGATCGTCCTAGGAATCATCTTCATTTCAGTGCTACCCATGGTCTTTGAAGTCCTCAAGGCTCGAAACCTGAAACGGCAGGGAACATCTCCAGATTCAGGAACCCCCAAGTAGACCCCCAAGTCGTCGAGCCAACGCACTTCAATTGTGGTGTGAACGGCTTCACCAAGAAGTCATCGATCACTGGCACATCCATGGTGATGACCTCTGACCTTCATTCATCCATTCTTCCAACCGTCGTTCCGTCTCCAATGGCAGAGGATACCCCTGCAATCGGCCGCGGAGATCGTTCACGTCCGGAGTGATTCTCGGAAGATCCTCCAGGGGAAACTCCATTAACCCCCGCAACGTGAAGAGCAGGGCCAGATGGAATGCAGGTTGCGCCAGGTTGATCGCGCCACGATCTTGGTAAATCAGTCCCGCTTGAAAGTTCAACGCCGCAAACGCCAGACACTTGTCACGTGCCACTAGCGGCGCTTCGTCCCGGGTCAGCATTCGGAACAACTCGTCAGTCGAAGCCCCCGCCCATTGCGACAGTTCCAACCCGAGATACTGGTGCAAACTGCGCAGGATCTCATGCATAGCCAACTCAGGTTGGCCCGCTTCGCGATGCAACATCACGCGTGCGATCGCCTGAACGACACGCTCAATGATCCGGCAGATATAATCGCGATACATGCGTTGTTCCAGGTCCCGAACCGGCAAACGTCATTGGAAAAGTCGCGGTCACGCGTCCCGTGGACAACTCGATTCGCGACATCGTGGATTCACAGCAGTTCGGCACCCAAAGGCTGCCAAACGCCGCGGCCAACCCGTTACCGGGTTCTTTTCCTACCGCAATTAGTGTGGCTTTGTTGGTTTTCGGATCCATTTGCGCCACAAGGTGTTTCGAAGCGCTCGAAACCCAGGCCTTTTCGTCGATGGCCAGCCAGTCGGGATTGCCCGGAACCTCATAGACCGCGTCCGGGACCAGCTTTTGTATCGGGATTCGCACATGGGGATTGGAAACCCCTGTCCTCTTCTTTCCAGGAGGCGATTGAGCCATGGCACAAGAAATTCCCAATAGGAAAACAATGAGGATGACAGTCTGCATGACCGGACTTTATGGTCGCACGACAATTGCCAGGAGCCGGTTGTCGCAGCGCGCGCTCGCAGTGTTCAAAGATCCCATTGGAAATACAATGCAGAAACTCGAACTCATAGGGCTATCGCTGGTCATCTCATGCCTGATTCAAGCTGCGTCGTCAGAATCGACGGTGCCCGCCAGGGTTTCGAACGATTCGGCAACCGTGCACTTCGAAGCGCAAGTGAGACCCATCCTGCTCGCTAGATGCGATGAATGTCACGGAGACACCGCCGACGGAGGCCTGCGTTTGGACAGCCGTGAAGCTCTTTTAAAAGGAGGCGAATCGGGTCCGGCTATTGTGGTTGGCAATCCCGATTCCAGCCTTTTGATTCAGGCCATTCGCCACACCCGTCCGAACCTCCACATGCCTCGAAAGCGCCGCCAACTCGCTCCCGAGGAGATCCAGCAGATCGTGCTGGATGTCCTCTTTGAGCATCACGAAATCGAGGAGCAAAACGACGTCATCCGGGCCAAGGCCCTGACCGGCACGAAAACGAAGAAGCCGGCGAAGCTCCCAAACGAGTTCGTCACCAGGGCAGTTTCAAGATTTCGACTTTAAGGAGGCAGGTGAAACAAAAGGCGGTATAAAACTGGACAAAAGGCGCTGACTTTATTTAACTGCCGGCATGTCCGAGCCTATTACGCTACCCGAGCACGAGCAACAAACGGC
>SXSK01000010.1 GCA_005793375.1 Verrucomicrobiales bacterium
AAGAAGCCATGCGCTTACTTTCAAGCGTGGCCATTGTGAAAAATCAGCCGAGTTCTCAATATCCCGCCTGCCTATTGTTCTTCCGCGGGTCCATCCTTCAACCAATCCGGCCAAACCACTTTTCTTGAAACTGCCCTGCCGTCGAATTGGGTTTGTTGGAATTCACTTGCTATAGTTGCGGGCAACCGCCTTATTCCAGGTCGTATTCCAGACTGCATGAACGCGGTAGCTGCTTCGCTACCGTCGCTATTTTCCAACCCCAGATAGTGGCCTAACTCATGAGTTAAAACGGTGAGCAGGTCCAAGCGCCCTTCGGCTGGGCTTCCTTGGACCGCTTGAAGATCTTTGCCCTGTTGAGTGAATTCAACAGCATCCGCCGGACTCGGATCGATAAACCAGCCATAGCCGCCACCCTCTCGATCGATCGTGATGCCGTCGCTGCTCGCTTCTGCCAGCGTCCATCCAGGTAGATCGGCGATTTGTGCTTGGACATCACGGGCTTTCTCCAACTGCTCGGGACTAAAACCGAGACCGCTGAGCTGCTCAACCGCTGCGTCAAGTAGCGACGGAATAGATTGGGAGTCCGCCGCCGTCGATTCTAGGAACAACCAGGCAACTTCATCACCCGTTTCTCGGGGTTGCGCATCGGGTACCGAAGTGGCTCCAAGCAACTCAACTGCGGGAACATCCGACAGCAGAAGCTTCGGCTCCATCATCTCAAGCTGAAACCTTTGGTTGGAATTATCCTTATCCATTGCGAGGAAGAGACCATCCATGCGATCACGGGAATGGCTGCCCCTATCAAACAGCCCCTGTTATTTCAAGGCATTTCAGTGGGAATCTGCGATTCAGACAGTAGAAAGCGCAACGGGCTAGATTTGGGAGGAAGGCAGATTTTGGAGATCGTGCCGGGAGTCGGATGGAGTCCACACCAGCACATGCGAGGATGTCACGAAACTGAGCGGTGAATAGGGTAGAACGATCGTGGATCAGGAATCGACAGCCGCGCAGAAAATCTTCTGAGGCATCGGTCAGATTGCAGGCCATCTGATTCATCCATGGCCAATCCGGTTCCGGTATGATTCCAGCAATGTGGACTTCCCGAGTGACCAACCGGATGACGAACATGACATGGTAGCGGACAAGGCCCGAAGCGGTTCATACTTCGACGGTGAAGAAATCCGTTGCCGCGATGGAATCCCAATGGGTTGTTAGGAATGTGTTCCAATCGGTGCCTTTGCGCCGCTCTGGTGATGGCCCGAGGCCGGCTTCACGAAGGACATCAACAATGGTGCCACGTCCCACTTCGTGATGAAGATAGGCCAGGGCTCCTTGGATGCGTGTATCGCCCCACGACCGATTCTCTCTCGCCATCGTTAAGATCAGTTCCTGGATGGCAGCCCGAGTGCCGGGCCTTCCTGGCTGTCTTTACTTTCCGGAGCCATCATACTGTGTTGCGATGAGTCGACGATGCCAGCCGATCAGGGTGTCTGGGGTGACGATGCTCGCGAATTGCAAAAGGCCTTTTCTGCCGATGGGTTTGCGTTTGACAGCGAGGCGTCGCCGTTGATCGTCAGTGAATCGAGGTGGCTTACCGAGCTGCTCTTTGAGAACACGGATTTCCTCGTCACTGGCATCAGGTGAGCGACCAGTCCTTGGCTAAAGCCGAGCTTCGAGAGGGGCGGAGATTGAAGCGCGGTACCGTCTTTGGTATGACCATCACGGCGAGGCGCCCAAATCGGTTGCGGAGTCGGCGAAGCCCAAACAAGCGGTATCGCATGCCTTGCTGGTGACGGGTGGGGGTCGTGGTGGGAAGCGGTGTGGGGTGGGTCGTCCGGTGTTGGGGCATGTGCAATTATTGCTTAAGTGTACGCCGAAGACGGCGCAAAAGGTTCGGCGGTTGGGGGGGGGAGATTTGATAACGGTTTGTTGGCATTTTGGATTTTGCGGTTCGTTGATCTGCCTGTTGGGACACGGCAGTGGCGGGGTCTGCGGGCGCTAGAAGGAGCGGAATTAATGTAAGCCATTCTTAGCCTAATCTTCAGCGCCGCAATCGCCCCAATCACCCAGCGAGTGCCGACGGAGGGCGATCAAGAAATTGGGACGGAAGCGTCCAAAACGAATGAATTGCTCAAATTTTCCCTTCCTCAAGGAGTTGCCTTACCGTGCTCCCCTAAACCTATCAAAAGCTTCAAAAGGAGAATTGTTGCCTTGATGAAAGTGGCCCTTGTTCCTCCTCGCCTCTTTGCGGTACAGTTCCACCATGCTCATCACGTATCGTCCTGATCAAGCGACCGCTGGAGCGCGGTGGCGTCGGCATTTGGGGGGTCTGGCGGCTTGTTGGCTGTCGATGCAAGCGAGTTCCATCGAGGCAGACACACTCAAAATCCATTACGGGCCAAGCACTTCCAAACTCGTTCTTAAGAGCAAAGATGCCGCCCAGCAATTGTTGGCTACCGCGATCAGCAGCGACGGCAAAGAGCGCGATCTGACCCAACAATTGAGTTGGTCATCGGAACCACCAGGAATCGTGGCCGTGGATAAAGCCGGTCGCGTCACCCCGGTGACCGACGGCACGTGTCGGGTTGTCGCAAAGGGCGCGGATGGCTTGGAGTCCAGTTTTCCCGTGGCGGTGGAGAATTCGACGCAATCCCGTTCGATCAACTTCGCTAACCAGATTGTCCCGATTTTCACCAAGAACGGCTGCAATGGCGGAGGCTGTCACGGGAAGAGCGCCGGGCAGAACGGGTTTCGCCTGAGCCTGTTAGGGTTTGAACCAGAGGAAGATTACGAACATTTGGTCAAGGAAGCGCGAGGGCGTCGGATTTTCCCCGCGTCACCCGAGCGAAGTCTGCTTCTGGAAAAAGGAGCTGCCACGCTCCCGCACGGCGGCGGAAAACGACTTGAACCTGACAGCGACGATTACCGACTTCTGGTCCGCTGGATTCGGCAAGGAATGCCCGTTGGCAAGGATTCGGACCCGACGGTAACGCGAATTTCTGTGTTTCCGACCGAACGGACACTTCCGTTGAACGGGGAACAACAGTTGGTGGTGAGCGCGCATTACTCGGATGGCAGCACCGAGGACGTCACTCGCAGTGCCTTGTTTGAGGCCAATGACAAGGACATGGCCCGTCCGGAGGAACGCGGGTTGGTGAAAGTATTCAACCAACCCGGCGAAGTTGCGGTCATGGTACGTTACCAAGCCCAAGTAGCGGTCTTTCGGGCGACGGTTCCGTTGGGAGCGCCTGTCGACCATTTGCCGATCGCGAAGACCTTTGTGGATGAGCATGTTTTCCGGAAGCTGCAGAAAGTGGGCATTCCCCCGAGCGACCTCTGCGATGACGCCACGTTCATCCGCCGAGTGACGATCGACATTGCGGGGCGGTTGCCGACTCCGGCCGAATCGCAGGCATTCCTGTCGGACAAGAGTCCCAACAATCGGGATACGGTGATCGAGCGGTTGGTGAATTCTGGAGATTACGCGGACTATTTTGCTAACAAATGGGGTGCGTTGCTCCGAAACAAGCGTACCGATCCCAAACACGCAAATGGAACCTATGCCTTCCATGCCTGGATTCGGGACAGTCTCTATCAGAACAAGCCTTTCGACCAATTCGTGCGGGAAATCGTTTCAGCATCTGGCGATATCACCGAGAATCCGCCAGTGGCTTGGTATCGACAGGTGAAGACTCCCACGGCTCAATTGGAAGATACCGCCCAATTGTTCCTCGGTCTGCGATTGCAGTGCGCCCAGTGCCATCATCATCCTTACGAAAAATGGAGCCAAAATGATTATTGGAGTTTCTCAGCATTCTTCTCTCAGGTAGGCACCAAACCGGGCTCGAGGCCAGGCGAAGAGTTGGTCTCCCATCGGCGAGGCACGGCGGTCGCCAAGAACAAGAAAAACAATAAAGACGTTCGTCCCGCTGGATTGGGCGAAACGCCGTTGAATCTGGGTGCTGACGAGGATCCGCGCCTGGTGTTAGCGGATTGGCTCACTTCCACGGATAACAAGACGTTTGCGCGGTGCTTGGTGAATCGGTACTGGAAGCACTTTTTCAACCGGGGCTTGGTGGATCCGGAGGACGATTTGAGGGACACCAACCCACCGACCAATCCCGAACTGCTGGACGCCTTGGCCGACCGCTTTATTCAGAGCGGCTACGATCTGAAAGACCTGGTGAGGAATATCGCACGGTCATCCACGTACCAACTCAGCTCGATTCCAAACCAATACAACGCTCGAGATCGCCATCACTTCAGTCGCTACTATCCACGCCGACTGACGGCGGAAGTGCTTTTCGATGCCGTCAACACCATGCTGATGAGTGAGTCCAAATTTGAAGGATTACCACCGGGAACCCGTGCGGTGTGCCTCCCCGACAACAGCTTCAACGCAAACAATTATTTCCTAACGGTATTTGGTCGGCCTGAGAGCAGCAGCGCTTGTGAATGTGAACGTTCCATGGACGCCAGTCTGAGCCAGAGCCTGCACTTGCTGAACTCGAAGGATATTCAAGACCGTCTTGCGGCGGATTCCGGCCGTGCTGCGCGGTTGGCGCTGGATGCCGAGCGGCAGGACGATGACAAGCTTCGAGATTTGTATCGAGTAGCCTACGCGCGTGATCCGCAATCCGAAGAGCTGAAGTTTGCGAAAGAATATCTCTCGAAAAAGAATACGGCGGTGAAAGAAGGAAAAGACGCGAAGGAAACGGACGCCGCGCGCACCAAGGCTCGACGAGAAGCCTATGAAGACACTCTTTGGGCTCTGTTGAACACGAAAGAATTCCTCTTCAACCATTGATCACAGCGCAAGCCGGGGTCCTATGAGATCTGGGGGTGACGCTTGGTCCCGGCGCGAGTGGCTGCAAGCCGGTGCCATCGGGGCACTGGGGATTGGGTTGCCTGGGTTGCTTCGAAACCACGCACAAGCCGCATCGCGGCCGCGCCCCTCCTCCTTGACTTCCTTTGGTCGCGCGAAGTCCTGTCTGCTGGTGTTCATGACCGGAGGACCGCCCCAGCACGAAACCTTTGATCCAAAGCCCAATGCGCCTCTAGAAATCCGGGGGCCATTCAGGTCGATTCCAACATCGATTCCTGGTATTCACTTCAGCGAGCTCCTGCCTGCCATCGCACGCAAGGCGCACCGAGTGACCATAATCCGGTCGATGACCACCGACATCAATTCGCATTCGTCGAGTGGGCACTTCATGCTGACAGGATATCCGCACCCCGCTGGCAACGCGGAGACACCGGCGACATCCGACGATTTCCCCAGTTTGGCGGCGATGGTAGGGGCATTAAAGCCGAGCGAGAAGGTGCCAATTTCGTCAGTGGTTTTGCCGGAGGCAATCGTCAATAACCCGAATGTGCCGTGGCCTGGACAAGACGCGGGCATCATGGGTGCGACCCACAACCCGTTTCTGCTGCGATGCGATCCGGGTCGCTTTCCATTCGTGGTGGACGGTTTGAGATTGCCACCGGCCGTGGACGAACTCCGAATGACGGCGCGGGCGGGATTGTTAGAGGGATTGGATCGCTCGTTTCAGGCGCGAGTCAGTACGTCCCTCACGCGAGGCTTCGACCGGGTGCAACAGCAGGCCTTCGACATGATGCGCAATGCCGGGTCGCGGGCTGCTTTTGAGTTGGACGCCGAACCGGCGAGCTGGCGCGATCGATATGGTCGACACAAATTTGGCCAGAGCCTGTTGCTGGCGCGTCGATTGATTCAAAGCGGTGTGCGCTTGGTGCAGGTGAACTGGCCGCGCGAAGCGGGCGACACCTCGGTTGGAAATCCGCTGTGGGATACGCATCAAAAAAACGCGGAGCGTTGTAAAGACGTTCTTTGTCCAGCATTTGACCGGTCATTTGCCACTCTGCTCGACGACCTCGAATCCAGCGGATTGCTCGATGAAACCCTCGTGTTGGTGATGGGTGAGTTTGGACGATCGCCCAAGATCAATCCAGAAGGCGGACGGGATCATTGGGGACATTGTTTCTCGGTGGTGATGGCTGGAGCGGGAACCCCAAGCGGGTTGGTGCTGGGATCCAGTGATCGCGAGGGTGGATATCCCACAGCGCGTCCGATTCTGCCGGCTGACTTGGCGGCAACCGTGTTTCATCGATTAGGCATCTCGCCAAACGCGGAATTTCCGGATCTTCTTGGCCGGCAACGGATGGTGACCAATGGTGGCGCACCGATTCCGGAACTTTTGAGCTGAACCGATTGATCTGGGTGTGCGCTGGCATGAAGAACATTGTCTATTTTGATCTCGAAACGCAGAAGTCGGCCGATGAGGTGGGGGGCTGGGACAAAATCCGTGATATGCGCATGAGCATTGGGGTGACGTACAGCACCACGCGGGGCACGTACGAAATCTACAGTGAAACGCGCGTCGACCAGCTCATACGTGAACTGCAGCGTGCCGACCTGGTCGTGGGCTTTAATAACCTCCGATTCGATTACGAAGTGCTGCACGGCTACACGATCTTCGATCTGACGCAGGTACCAACATTGGACATGCTGGTTGAGTTGCAGCGCACACTCCAGCACCGACTCTCGCTCGATTCCATTGCGGCAGCGACCCTGGGGTTGGAGAAGACCAGCGAAGAATTGCAAGCCATCGAATGGTTTCGCGAGGGGCGCATGGTCGAGATTGCGGAATATTGCTGTTTCGACGTGAAACTCACGAAGCTCGTGCATGAGTACGGCGCGACGCGAAAGCAACTGTTCTACAAGAACCGTTTCGGCGCGAAACTGAGTGTCGGTGTGAAATGGTAACGGAGATCCGATTCGCGATTGTTCCAAGATTTGGCACTTCTGTGACTCCCCGGTCAGTTGCTGTTTGCGGTGCCAGGGGTATAATGCACCGCTGCTCTGCATGTATTGCCTTAAATTCGGTGAATGCCAACCCTGCTCCCGATGGTCTGCCTCACTTCGTTTCATCGGGTTGACCCTCCTGTGGCTGGGACTCGAACCACTAGCACTCCAAGGTGATACCACCAACCTCCACTGGCACTGGTCCAACCCACTTCCTTTTGGAAATAATGTCACGGCGTTGGCCTTCAGCAGTACGAACCTGCCTTACATCGCCGCGTGCGAACGGGGGCAATTGTACTCCAGCAGTGATCTGACCAATTGGCAACGCCATGAGACCCGGACGAGGCGAGCGCTGCGCGCCGCAGTCTATTTTGGCGACCGACTCATCGTCACGGGTGAGTCCGGACTGCTGCTAAGTGGAATGAGTGCCGACGAACTCACTTCAATTGAATTGGGAACGGACAATTGGTTGGAAGGTGTGGGGGTCTCCGAATCCTTGGTGGTGGCAGTTGGCGACAACGGCGCGATTTACACCAGTCCCGATGGAATTGCATGGACCCCCCGTTCGTCAGGCCTCAACGACTGGCTGCGCAGTGTCACCTACAGCAGCACGGCAGGTCTCTTTATCACCGTGGGTGAAGGAGGTTCGATCGCCACCAGTCCCAATGGCATGACCTGGACCAAACGCTCCAGTGGCACCACCGCCAATCTCAATCGGGTAGTTTGGACTGGACTAGTCTTCATCGCTTTGGGCGAAGGCGGCGTCGTTCTGACGAGCTCGAATGGCACATCGAATTGGAGAGCGGTTTCCACCGGAACCACGAATCATCTCACCGCCGGTACGGTCAACAATCTCCGTCAGACAGTTGCAGTGGGGGCAGGCGTTGTCCTGATCGATACCACGTTGGGTCGAGGTCAGGACTGGAACAACGAAGTGGATCCGAACCGGATTTCACCACCGCCGGCAGCAACCTATTACAGTGCCGTCTGGGATGGGTCCCAATTTGTGTTAGGAGGTCGCACGGGGCTGCTGGTAACAGGTCGCCGCAGCGGTTTCAGCTACAATTGGAGCGCTTTGGCCAATCCAACCCGATCGTGGTTGTGGGACATCACTCAGGCGACCGCGTATGGAACCAATTTAGCTGCCTCCTTCGTCAACGAACGCGTCGTCATCAGCACCAACCACACGACCAACACCTTCTACTCCGCAGTCGGACAAGGTGCAGCATTGTTGCAAAGTGAAAATGGAATTGGCTGGCTGACCGCACTGGCGCCCGCAAACGCGACGGATGTGGTTTATCTGGGCGTTGCTGGACGCGAGCAACTGTTGGTCGCCGTCGGCAGCGGCGGCGCCATCGCGGTCAGTGAACCTGAATATCAACCCTTCACCACGACCAATCTCTTCACCAACGGCACTGTGGTCACTCAAGTGGTGCTTACCAACCAAGTCAACACACTCGGCTTGGCGTGGGGTGCATCGACCTCCAAAGTCACGTCCGATCTCCAGGGCGTCTGTATCAGTGCCGGACTGGTCGTCGTTTCCGGAGCGAACGGAACCATTCTGACCAGCGCCGATGCCAAGACATGGACTCCACGGAATTCTCCGAGGTCCACGTTTCTCAGTTCGTTGGCTTATTCCAGCCAGGGATTTGTCAGTGTTGGCGATCTCGGGACCTTGTTGCATAGCGCGGACGGATTGCAATGGACCGACCATTCCATGGCCACGACCAACTGGATCTATCGCGTCCGTTGGCTCAACGACCGATTTGTTGCTGTCGGTCAAAACGGGTTGATTCTCACGAGTGCCGATGGGAGGTCGTGGGACCAACGAAGCAGCCGGGTAAACGCCTGGTTGAATGATGTCATCGAGGTGGAAAGGACTTTTTATGCGGTAGGAACTCAGGGAACAGTGCTCGCGAGCCAAAACACCCTCGAATGGGAGCCAGTGGATTCCATTACCGGCAAATCCCTCTATGGACTGGCAACCCGAAACGGCCAACTCATCGCCGTCGGAGCGGAGGGAGCAATCTTGCGGTCTCAAGCAGGTGCGTTTGCATCCGCCGTGAAATTCCTGGAATACCCAAAGAATGCCGACGAAAGCCTTTTCTTATTTAGTGGTGCACCCGATCAGGTTTTCCGCCTGGACCGCTCCACAAATCTGATCGACTGGATCCGGGGACCCGCGATCGAGATCAGGGATCCCGAAGGGGTTCTGCTGTATCTAGACGGGACCACGAATGCCGTGGACCGCCAGTTTTTCCGCACCGCGCCCGCGGATTAAGCCTGGCAACGGTCAAAAGTGCCGATCGATGGATCCTTGTGACCCGCGTCGCATTGGAATCTGGGGCGGAAAGCGGCAGGGCTGCCGCACTCCAAAAACACCACGCCTTTTGGAGATGCGGTGGCCCTCCAACGCTTTGGTGGAATTCCCGTAACAACCGATCACCAAATGTCCGACAACTCGGAGCGACGCCTTGGGGAACAAATCACTCAAGTTGAGGCTTTATCCCACGGCAGCTTGGTTCATGATTAGCGCATTAAACATCAACCAACCTCATGAAATGGTATTATGCGAACGGAGGAAATCGAAGTGGCCCGATCACGGAATCCGAATTGATCCAGCTGGTGTCCTCCGGAGTTGTTCAAGACGAGACATTGGTCTGGAAGGAAGGCATGTCAGGTTGGGAGCCTTTTTCCGCCCTTCGATCCACACTGGCCACATCACCAACGGCACCTCCGCCCGAACTGATGGCACCAGTGGATTTGGCGGGAGGTAGGGGCGATGGGACCGGGGGCAGTGCCTCGGGATTGGGTGGCAAGGGGACGGACAAGGTGATCTGTGCGGAGTGCGGAAACCTCTTTCCGACAAGTGAGACCGTTCAATTTGGCACGCGGCATGTCTGTGCCGGATGCAAGCCAGTGTTCTTGCAGCGGCTGCGAGAGGGGGCGCCCATGCCAGCGCCTGGAGGCGCCTGGATTTCAGAAGAACAACTCCTGCAACAAGTCCACCGTGTGGAGATTGGAGAGAGTGTCAGTTCGGCGGCCCGATTGCTGACCCAGCCGGTGGGCATGGCGATGGGAGCAGGCGTCTTGATCAGCTTTCTCAATTACGCCGTCCAAATCTTTCCTTACATCGGCGGCATTTTGTCCCTGATCTTTGCCGGACCCTTCACCGGGGGACTCATGACGCTTTATCTGCGAAAGTTCCGTGGGGAATCCCCGGAATTGGGCGTGGCGTTCAGTGGATTTGGTCCGCGGTTTGGTGCGCTCGCCGGGGGGTATGCCCTGCCAGCCATTGCCACAGGTCTGTCCGCTGCGATCATTGCCCTGGTTGCCGTCATTCCCGCCCTGCTCCTAGGTGTCGCGCCCGGAGGCAACCGAGGCATTAGTTGGGTCGTGGGAATCCTGGTAGCTCTGACCGTCGTCGTCGCCATCGGCGTGGGCTTGTTCCTGAGCAACCGCTGGCAATATACCCTCCTTTTGGTGGCAGACAAAGGGTACAGGGTGGACGATGCCATGAGACTGAGCTGGGCCCAGGGCAGTTTCAAGATTTCGACTTTAAGGAGGCAGGTGAAACAAAAGGCGGTATAAAACTGGACAAAAGGCGCTGACTTTATTTAACTGCCGGCATGTCCGAGCCTATTACGCTACCCGAGCACGAGCAACAAACGG
>SXSK01000093.1 GCA_005793375.1 Verrucomicrobiales bacterium
AAGAAGCCATGCGCTTACTTTCAAGCGTGGCCATTGTGAAAAATCAGCCGAGTTCTCAATATCCCGCCTGCCTATTGTTCTTCCGCGGGTCCATCCTTCAACCAATCCGGCCAAACCACTTTTCTTGAAACTGCCCTGGTTGCCGTGACTGTCCAAGCTTTTAGGGTTGAATTTAAGCGACCGGAGGTCATTAGTTCACTGGGGTGATGCCATTCGACCGCTTTCTAGGGAGAAAGTCCCCTTGCTTCCCGGGCGCCCTGGGCAACACTTGAGCTCTTTTATGGCACACGTGAAGTTGCACATTCCGGGTCCTGTTGAAGTCAGCCCGAAGACCTTTCAGGCCTTATGCAATCCGATGATCGGGCATCGGGGGCAGGGCTTCAAAGACCTCTACGCCCGCATTCAACCGCAGTTACAGACACTGCTGGGCACCAACCAATTGGTTTATTTATCGACCTCCAGTGCCTGGGGTGTGATGGAAGGGGCGATTCGAAACTTGGTGTCCAAGAAGGTGTTGAACTGCATGTGCGGGGCGTTTTCGGACAAATGGTTGGATGTTTCGAGGCGTTGTGGGAAGGAAGCCGATGGGGTTCAAGTGGAGTGGGGTTCGCCGATCCGTGCGGAAGCCATCGACCAGAAGTTGAGCACAGGACAATTTGACGCGATCACCTTGATTCATAATGAGACCAGCACGGGTACCATGTCTCCATTGGCTGAGATTGCTGCGTTGAAAGTGAAGTATCCGGACGTGATGTTCATCGTGGACGCAGTCAGTTCGATGACAGCGGTGCCGATAGGTTTTGACACCTTGGGGATCGATGTTTTGTTGGCAGGAACGCAGAAGGCGTTTGCTCTGCCGCCTGGTTTGTCGGTGTTCACCTGTTCTCCGGCGGCATTGTCTAAGGCGGCCACGCTCAAGGATCGGGGCTACTATTTCGACTTCGTGGAGTTCCAAAAGAATGCGGAACAGCACATGACGCCGAGCACGCCGAGTATTCCACACATTTACGCGCTTGGATCGAAACTGGATGAATTCTTTGCCGAAGGCCTTGAGAACCGTTACTCGCGGCATCGGCACACCAACCAACAATTGAGAGACTGGGCAACTCGACATGGTTTCACGCTCTTTCCGGAAGCCGGGTACGAGTCATTAACGCTCTGCTGCGTCAATAATGGGGCCAAGCCCGTTGCTGGTGCCCGTGTGGTGGACGCGTCCAAGCTCCAAAAACTGGTGAAGGATAGGGGGTTTTTAATTGATGGTGGCTATGGCAAGATCAAGGGGACGACGTTCCGACTGTCTAACATGGGCGATGAAACACCCGAGACCATGAATGCGCTGATTGCGGAATTGGATCAGGCGATGGCGCTGCTGTGACGCTGCCTTGACCCTGGCGCAGGAGTTGTCGACTCTGGTGACGCTTTGTCACACCGCTTCATTTTAGCTGCCTTGGCTGGTTTGGCCGCGCTCACGGGGTTTCCTTCGAGGGCTTTGGGTGATTCCTCCGCGGAAATACCTGAGGCCGCCCTCGAATTTGGCCCGTTGGCGCATCGGTTTCGTCTGACCTTGGAGCCGGGCGATCGAGAGGAATGGTTGGGACCGCTGTATGCAGTAGAAGCGACCGAGAATGGTTCGTCGCATCTTTCGTTGGCTCCACCATTGTTCGTCCGGGAGATCAATCCGAGTCTGGAACTGGATCGCTTTGATCTGTTTTACCCTTTGCTGACTTGGTCGCGCCACGGGTCCGAATACCGCTTTCAACTGGTTCAATTGCTGGCTTGGAGTGGCGGTCAAACTCCCGGTGACGAGGAAGAAAAGAAGCGGTTGACCTTGTTTCCATTCTTTTTCTCCCAGCGATCCACCACCAATCCTTCGAATAACTACACCGCCCTGGTTCCTTTTTATGGAACCTTGAAGAACCACCTTTTTCGGGATGAAGTGCGATTTGTCCTGATGCCCCTCTATGTACAGAGTCGCAAGGGTGGCGTCATTACGGACAATTACTTGGCTCCATTCGTCCACCGGCGTTACGGAACTGGGCATGATGGATGGCAGGTGTGGCCGCTTATTGGGCGGGAGACGAAAGGGATTACATACAAGACGAACAACTTAGATGAGGCCGTTCTGGTTCCCGGGCACGAAAAATCGTTTGCCCTGTGGCCTATCTGGCACCGGCAGCGACT
Source organism: Verrucomicrobiales bacterium (assembly GCA_005793375.1). GTDB lineage: Bacteria > Verrucomicrobiota > Verrucomicrobiia > Limisphaerales > UBA9464 > SXSK01. Next base: position 2,182 of record SXSK01000093.1, read on the forward strand.
CGGATTGGGTGGGGCGAATCCGCAGACCAACACGCTCTTGTTTCCCCTGATCGTTCATCAGAGGTCTCCGAATCGGGATCAGAGCCAATATCTGTTTCCCCTATTTACGCACATCCACGACCGTGGACGGCTTTATCGGGAGTGGGGATTTCCATGGCCGCTAGTGGGCTTTGCGCGGGGTGAGGGCAAGACGGCGAATCGGATCTGGCCGTTTTACAGCCATGGATCCAGCGCGAGTGCCGAGAGCGACTTTATTCTGTGGCCGTTGTACATGCATAAAGGAGTGCGATCGGAGGCTTACACCAGGGACCGATCTCGAGTCCTGTTCTTTTTATGGTCGGATACCCGTGAAAAGAATGTTGTCGGGAAGACCGAACGAAGGCGTCGGGATCTTTGGCCTCTGTTCACTCACAAGAAAGACTACGCTGGCAACGAACGCCTCCAGGTGTTGGCGCCACTAGAGCCGTTGGTTCCAAATAATCGAGGGATTGAGCGTGGATGGTCTCCGGTTTGGTCCATCTATCGGTCTGAGAACAATGCCAAGGCGGGAATTCGCAGCCAAAGCCTGCTTTGGAACTTGTGGAGACGGGAAGTTTCGACCAACGGAACACGCTCTAGCTTCCTGTTCGGCGCTTTGAAAACCGACACCACGGATTCTGGCAGAGACTGGAGTTTGTTTCAGCGAAACGTTCGGGCGAACATTGAACAACCGGTCCCTTAGAGCCTGTGACAGAACGCATCGGCTTAGTCATTCAGGAATTGTTGTCTCAACCCCTGCGACTGCTAAAGTCGATACAATTATTGGCGCCGGAGTCGCCAGGAAAAGGTTTTCGAAGTGGGTTATGAGAAACGATGAGCCTGTCATCATGTCGAAGTCTTTGACCGACAAGCAAAGCGAACCAGACCACCGTCAACTGCCCATCGACAAGGTAGGGGTGCGTGGTTTGAGGTTTCCCATACAGATTCGAGATAAGAATTCCGCTTCATTGCAAAGCACCGTCGCCACTGTCGGCATGTTCGTCGACTTGCCCATGGAGTTTAAGGGGACGCATATGAGCCGCTTTGTCGAAGTGCTCAATGCCCATGGAAGTGTGATTCATGTGGAGAACATACCGGATATTCTCAAAACGATGCAGGAACGGCTTCATTCGCAGAACGCACACCTTGAAATGGAGTTTCCTTTCTTCCTGACCAAAAAAGCGCCGGTTTCCAAGAAAGAGGGCGTGATGGATTACACCGTGCGCTTTGATGCTGCCATGATCGGGGCAGACTTGGATTTTGTGCTCACGGTTCAATGTAACGTGACCACGCTATGCCCCTGTTCCAAGGCCATCAGCCGGTACGGTGCCCATAACCAACGTGGTGAGGTGACGGTGGCCATTCGTTCGGAAGAGGTGATCTGGATCGAAGACTTGATCGCTCTGATCGAGTCCAGTGGTAGCAGTGAAATGTTCTCGCTTTTGAAGCGTGAGGACGAGAAGGCGGTGACAGAGCGTGCCTACGAAAATCCCGTGTTCGTGGAAGATTTGGTTCGCAATGTGGTGATTCAATTACAAGGGCGTCCTGAGATTTCCTGGTATCGGGTCGAAGCGGAAAATCAGGAGAGCATTCACAACCACAACGCCTATGCCTGTATTGAAAAGGGCTGAGGCTGGGATTCGAAATCGCGACTTGCCACAAGATCTCGGGCCGAAGTCTTTCGTCGACGCTCACCCAAGACCGTGTCGAGATGCCTCGCTTCTCGCCAAGCCGTCGACCCATAAGCGACTGCTCACTTCGAATACGTTCGAGTCGCGCTTCTAGAAGTGCTCGAAACTTCGCTATCCGTTTTCAGTTTGTGGTGGATTGTCGGAATTCGATGTCACCGTGCTCAATAATTCGCCGGTTTGGAGACGGGTGCGGATTTTACGTCCCGGGTGGATGGCTGTGGCAGATCGCAGGATGGAGCCAGTGGTTGCGTCCTGTGTGATGGAATAGCCGCGGTTCAGGACATTCTGGGGTGAGAGCAGGTGCAGTTTGGTGACGAGGTTGGTGATGCGTGTCTGGTGGTCTTGCAGTCGTGCTTCCGCGGTGGTTTGCAGTTTTTTGGCCAGAATAGATATCGCTTCGATTTTGCGGGTCACGACCACGCCAGGTCGGAGTTGGGAGAGACGACGTCTGACATGATCGAGCAGGCTGCGTCGATCCCTGAGGCATCGTTGGAGTAAACGGGAAAGCTGTTGCTGGATATCGTCGAGTTGCTGGCCGCGTTGTTCCAAACGTCGGCGGGGATGCTCCCGCACGAGGCGGCGTTCTGCGTGGGTGAGCCGTTCCATGGATCGGTCGAGGCGTTGTCGAGCGAGGGTTGCCAGCCGGTCGCTGACCATTTCGACAAAGTCGCGGCTGGCGACATATTCCTCGGTGAGGATCTCGGCGGCGGCGCTGGGTGTTGCGGCTCGGAAGTCCGCGACGAAATCACAAATGGTGAAGTCGATTTCGTGTCCAACGGCGCTGATGATGGGCAAGTGAGAGGCGGCGACAGCGCGGGCGACTGATTCCTCGTTGAAGGTCCAGAGGTCCTCCAAGCTGCCGCCCCCGCGAGTCAGCAGTAAGACATCGATCTTTTGGTGTTCGGGTGCTTGTTCTGACCACTGATTCAATCGTTGTAACGCGTTGACCACCTCGGATGCGGCACCGTCTCCTTGGACCCTAGTGGGCGCGAGGATAAGTTCGAGCTTGGAAAAGCGCCGCTGGATCACGTGAATGACATCCTGAATAGCGGCACCGGTCGGTGATGTCACGAGGCCTACACGGCGCGGGAACCGGGGGATGGTTCGTTTGCGCGCCGGGTCAAAAAGTCCTTCAGATTGGAGTTTAGCCTTGAGCCGTTCGAAGGCTACTTGGAGAGCGCCAACGCCCTGGACTTCGACGTGGGAGACCCGAAGTTGGTATTGGCCACGGGGTTCATAGACGGTGATGTCACCTCCGAGAGTGACGCGAGCACCGTCACGCAATGTACTTCGGTCGATGCTTGCTTGGCCTCGGAAAAGGACTGCCTGTACTTGGGCTTGGGCATCCTTGAGAATGAAGTAGGCATGGCCGCTGGATTGCATCCGGAAGTTCGAGATCTCACCGGTCACCCAAACCGCGGTGAACCCCTTTTCAAGGCTTCGCTTAATCTGGACCGTCAGATCGGATACCGAAAGGACATTTCGCGTTTGGTCGGGTGTGAACAGGTCACCAAAGTCCCACTGAGTTTTAGGAGCGCGTGGCACGGTGGATGGAGGGAAGGGGGTTGAACGTTGTGTGGCGTAAGCTCTGTGATCTCAGTACCGATTTGAGTGGGGATTCAAAGGGATTGGACGACCCGTTCGATGGAGCGAGCCCTTCCGGTGAGTTCATCAATATCCAGGATGGCTCCACAGAGTTGGATACGGTTTTTGGCCACCTCGAATCGGTGGGGCGTATTGAGCAAGAATCGTTGGATGATGGGATCAATTTCCCGGCCTAGGATGCTCTCCTGTGGTCCTGTGAAACCGGAATCCGAAAGGTATGCCGTACCGCCTGGAAAAACCTGTTCATCGGCAGTTTGAACGTGTGTGTGGGTGCCAATGACAGCGCTGACTTTACCATCCAACATACGGCCCATGGCGATTTTTTCAGAAGTCGCCTCTGCGTGAAAATCTAGGAAAATAATCGGGGTCTGGGTACGGAGAATTTGGACTTCCGCTAGAGCCAAGGGGAA
>SXSK01000094.1 GCA_005793375.1 Verrucomicrobiales bacterium
ATCTAAGCGCGCCTGGGAGGCCACAAGGCCTTTGCCCAGACTCATGGCTTCAAGAAGCCATGCGCTTACTTTCAAGCGTGGCCATTGTGAAAAATCAGCCGAGTTCTCAATATCCCGCCTGCCTATTGTTCTTCCGCGGGGCCATCCTTCAACCAATCCGGCCAAACCACTTTTCTTGAAACTGCCCTGCTTCTGACGTGGGACACGGAATTCTGGCTTGAGATCAGGATTCCGTCCAACGTTGAAATCCGGGTGGTGCCGGGTGCTCAATTGCACCAACCGGGCAAGTAAGGCAGGCCCCACGGCCTGCCTGAATTGTCCCTCTCATGGATCCTCGAGCAAGAATTCTTCGAGGCACGCCAAAATCTCCGACCAAATACCGTCCGCCGTGGCAAGCTACAAATCCACCCGCACTAAAGCCCGTACAACACCCGCCGCCGGATTCAGCCAGCGTCCAAATTCACTCAGCATTTCATCCATCCCGGCAGTGTGTGTGACCCAATGTCGGGTCTCGAGTTGACCCGAACTAATCCACTCGATGACCCGCTGAAAATCCGAAGGTACCGCATTTCGGCTCGACATCACGGAAAGTTCGCGCCGATGCCAAAGTGCCTGTGGAAACGTCAACTCCTGGTTTGATATTCCAACAAACACCATCCGGCCTGAATGTCCGGCGAACTTCAAAGACGACCCAACACTCCGTGGATTACCGGTGGTATCAATGACACACTCCGCCAACCGCCCACTCGTCAGCTGTTCTAATTGTTGAATATCCGTGGCATCCCCCTTCGCTTGGATCACTTCGGCAAGCTTCAATCGCTGCCGAACAAAGTCCAACCTCGCAGGTGCGGAGTCGAGCACGACCGTTCGCGCTTCAACCCGCCGCAAGGCTTCCATCACACTCAAGCCGACTGGTCCGGCGCCAATTACTACCACCGTTTGTCCCGGCCCACACCCTCCCCGTGCCACCGCATGCGCACCCACCGCCAGCGTCTCAACCAATGCCGCTTGATCGAATGTCAATCCCGGCGCCGGATGCAGCTTCCGAGCGGGTAGCAAAAAACGGGATCGCAACCCACCATCCATCGTCACCCCCAGCACTCGTAGGTTTTCACAGCAATTCGGACGCCCCTGCCGACTGGCCCAACTGCCAGGATCGTTGATGTAAGGTTCCACGACACAGCGATCGCCAACCCTCACGTGGGAAACCCCAGAACCGACGGCGAGAACTTCCACCCCCAACTCATGACCCGGGATCCGAGGATAAGTGAACATCGGGAGCATCCCAAGATATCCAGCATAATCCGTCCCGCAGATGCCAACCCGATGCACCCGAACCAACGCTTCTCCGGGCGAGGGCGACTCGGGTTCTGGAATTTCAACTATCCGTAAGGTCTGCGGTTTTTCGAGTTGAATCGCTTTCATCAGGACGGGATTCCGACACGGCTTGCCCGATTGGAATCACAGTCCATCGCCAGTGGCGAGCGCATCTTCCGCCGAAAGCAGTAAACGGACGATCCGGCTTAACACGTCCGAGCCAACGAAACCACCCAGGTTCCAGAGTTTCGAAATTATCCGTTGTACTTAATTGACCGAAGAAATCAACGCTTATCCGGCCATTTAATAGTACATAACTGACTGATAATAAAACTGTTACATAAATTCATTTCCCACACCACAGGGTCGCAAAAACGAACGCGATCCCACATGCCCCCGGAAACAAACACTTGCTCCCCATCCGACACGGTTGTTACACGTCCGACCTATTCTCATGGGAAAAGCCCTCATCATCGCCGAGAAACCTTCCGTGGCATTGGACATCTCCAAGGCTCTCGGCGGTTTCAAAAAAGTCGATGACCACTACGAAAGCGATACGCACATCATCGCTTCGGCAGTCGGTCATCTTCTGGAGCTCGCTGTGCCAGAAGAATTCGAGATCAAGCGCGGCCGCTGGACATTCAACGCCCTGCCCCATCTTCCACCCCGATTCGCCCTCAACCCAATCGAGAAGAGCGAGAGCAAGCTCCGAACGCTCTCCAAGCTGATCAAGCGCAAGGACGTCGACCGCCTTATTAATGCGTGCGACGCCGGCCGCGAAGGGGAACTGATCTTTCGCAATATCGCCAACTTCACCGGAGCCAAACAACCGATTCAACGATTGTGGCTGCAGTCGATGACACCCGGTGCCATCCGTGACGGCTTCCAGCATCTGCGGTCCGATGCAGAACTTCGTCCACTCGCCGACGCCTCCATTTGCCGCAGCGAATCCGACTGGCTCGTCGGCATCAATGGCACGCGAGCCATGACCGCCTTCAACAACAAAACCGGCGGGTTCAACAAGACCACGGTCGGCCGCGTACAAACACCCACCCTCGCCGTCGTGGTCGAACGTGAAGCAAAAATCCGAAAGTTCGTGCCGCGCAATTACTGGGAGGTCGTCGGAACCTTTGACGCCCAGGCTGGAACCTACTCAGGACGTTGGTTCGACGAGACGTTCCGCCGGTCCGATGCCAAGGATGCCGACGCCGAGCTCAAGGCTGAGCGTCTCTGGGCCAAACCCGATGCCGACGCCATTCAAGCCCGTTGCTTGGGCAAAGCCGGAGTGGTCACCGAAGAGACCAAACCCTCGACGCAACTGTCGCCACTGCTCTTCGATCTCACCAGCCTCCAGCGAGAGGCCAATGGTCGTTTTGGGTTCAGCGCTAAAACCACGCTTTCTCTCGCTCAAGCACTTTACGAACGCCACAAGGTCCTCACGTACCCGCGAACCGATTCCCGCGCTTTGCCCGAGGATTACCTCGGCACAGCGCGCAGCACACTCCAGACGCTTTCAGGCTTTAACGCCTACCAACTCTTCGCAGATCGGATTCTCAAGGAAGGCTGGGTGCGCCCAAACAAACGGGTGTTCAACAACGACAAAATCTCAGATCACTTCGCCATCATCCCCACAACGCAGGAGCCACGCGGATTGACGGATGCTGAACAGAAAATCTACGACCTCGTCACCAAACGCTTCCTAGCGGTGTTTTATCCGCCCGCCGAATTCCTCGAAACCACTCGCATCACCCGCGTGCAGCAGGACGCTTTCAAGAGCACTGGTAAGGTTCTCATGAAAGCTGGCTGGCTCGAAATCTATGGAAAAGAAGTCGCTGGCGATGACAATACTCCCATGCTCGTTCCTATCCAGCAGGGCGAGCCGGTCAAAACCACCGGCATCGAGGTGAAGCCGTTCGTCACCAAACCCCCGCCGCGATACAACGAAGCCACATTGCTCAGCGCCATGGAGGGCGCTGGCAAACTCATCGAAGACGACGAACTTCGCGAAGCCATGGCGCAAAAAGGTCTTGGAACTCCTGCAACCCGCGCGTCCATCATCGAAGGCCTCATCGACGAGCAATACATCCTCCGCAACGGCCGGGAACTCATGCCAACCGCCAAGGCATTCTCCCTGATGACCCTCCTCAATGGACTCGGCGTCGAAACGCTCACCAAACCCGAACTTACAGGAAACTGGGAATCTAAACTCAAGCAGATGGAGCGCGGCCAATTGTCTCGGGATGTGTTCATGGAAGAAATCCGTGAACTCACCCGCGACATAGTCACCAAAGCTAAAAGCTACGATCACGATACCATCCCGGGGGATTTTGGTGTCCTCACCACCCCCTGCCCAAAATGCGGGGGCGAAGTGCATGAAACCTACAAAAAATTCGAGTGCAAGAGCTGCGATTTTGCCCTTTGGAAGATCATGGGAAGCCGCCAGTTCGAACCCCAGGAGATCGAGGAACTCATCAACCAGAAACAACTTGGCCCACTCCAGGGCTTCCGGTCCAAGATCGGCAAACCGTTCGCAGCCATCATTCGTCTGACTCCCGAGTTCCGTGCCGAATTCGACTTCGGTGACGACAACAAATCCGAGGATGGCGAGGGTGGCGCCGAAGTGGACTTCACCGGCAAAGAACCGCTCGGTGCGTGTCCAAAATGTGCCGGTAGGGTGTTCGAAAACGGCATGAATTACGTCTGCGAAAATGCCGTGGGCAAGGCCAAAAAGTGTGATTTCAAAACCGGCGCCGTCATCCTCCAACAGGCGATCGACAAGACCCAGATCGCCAAACTGCTCAGCACCGGGAAGACGGACCTCCTCAAGAGTTTCGTCTCCAAAAAGAACGGCCGAAAGTTCGAGGCCTTCCTCACGCTGAAAGCGGGGGATGTGAAATTCGAATTTGCTCCGCGTGAACGTAAAGCCGGCGCCAAAACCAATGAAGACGCCGCCCCCGAGGTCAAACTGGACTTCAGCACTCTCACCCCCATCGGGAAATGCCCGAAATGTGGCAGTAAGGTCTATGAAGGCCCAGAATCCTACCTCTGCGAGCGAAGTCAGGCGGCCTTCAAGAAATGTACGTTCAAGTTCGCCCGGAACCTCCTCCAACAACCTGTCGAACGCGAACAAGCCATCAAACTCCTCACCGATGGTCGTACCGACATCTTGACGAAATTTGTTTCGAACAAAACCGGCAAGCCATTCAGCGCCCACTTGGTCATCGAACCTACCAAGAGCAAAGTGGAATTCGAATTCCCGCCGCGTTAAGCCTAGGCGCACGACCGAACGTCTTTTGATCTCTGACCATGTCCGACTCACTTCCAGCCGGTAAACGGTTCATCGACCCCGAAACACCCCAATTC
>SXSK01000095.1 GCA_005793375.1 Verrucomicrobiales bacterium
CAAACGCGAACCTGCCTACCTGGTGATTTTGGTGAAATATCACACACGGCGCAACGATCAGGCCTACCGCTCCCATCGTAAACGCCGCCTCAAAGAACTCAAAAAATGGAAATCCCTCAAAACGTCGCTGTAGTGCTAATCCAAGAACACAAACTCATTCCCCAAAAACAGGGCTTGAGCCAACTGTTCCCAAGGACTCATCAACGCTATCGGCGTCGCCGGCCAACCCAAGAAATCCCGCCGAGCGTCCCACCGCAAGCTCTCCTGCCCATGGTACCAAATCACCGGTGCCCAACGAAAATCGTCGTTGTTTAACGTCTCGCGAATGTCCACCACAAAATCCAACGTGTCCCCAGCTTGAATCGCCACACTCTCGAGGCCGAGATCGCATCCGCCAAAATGTAGCAGCTCCTCGCGCAATAAACCCAATCGACTCGAAATTACCCGCAACCGGATCCCATCCCCTTCCTGGTGATCATGGAATGCCGCCCCGAACACCGTTACCGTCCCCGCTCGCGGTGCCCTCCAACGCCGCACTACCGCATGAGCCAGATCATTGCCCGCATGTCCACCCTCCGATGTCAGCTGAGCCCAACCCAACAGGGAGTCGGGCCAAGCTTCTCCGCCCTGCCACGCCTTCTCGGCGTAGAACGGCAATTCTGCGAATGTCCGTAAACGCTGAGTCGCCGCATCATAGTCGCCGACCCCATATTGCCAATCCGTTTTAGGCCGGGTCGGTGGTCCCGGCGATCGCTCCGATTGTGCGTCTCTCAGGAATTCCAATGCCGCAAATACCTGGTCAGGTGTCGCCGGGCGCTGGTAAATGGCTTGGTACACGTCCTGAACACGCGACTCGGCAGTCGGAAGGGATACAGAAATCTCACCGCCCACCCTCGCCACCACAGCCCGCGCACGTGCGGCCAGGAACCGATTGTTCATCAGATACAATGCCTGCTGCGGGACAATCGTCTCCGGCCGGGTCGCCACATGGACATCGGGATTGGCCACGTCAAACGTGCGAAAGAGCCCCGGTAAAAACTGACGATCAATCCTGCCATACAGTGCCCGCCGCAACGTAGGCACAGGATCGGTCAAGTCTTCGGATCTCCCGCCCACCCTCAAATTCAGTTCCCCGGAAGCCCTTAGCAACGAATCTCGCAGTTCCTCAAAATCCAGCCTGCGTCGCGGGTACGCCCACAGCAGACGATTCAGCGGATCGACCTCAACCGCCCGGTGCCACCCGGAGTTAAGCACCGTCGGGCTGTCGACCCATGGTTCGGTCACAGCCGATTGTTGGTAAGCGGCGCTGGTGAGAATGAGTCGGTGCAGCCTCTTGAGAGACCATCCCTCACTCACAAACCATCCAGCCAGCCAATCCAACAATTCGGGATGACTTGGCGGATCGGCACGAGTCCCAAAATCACTGGGAGTGCTCACCAACCCAGTTCCAAAATAATGCGCCCAGACTCGATTGACGACCACCCGGGCGGTCAGTGGATTCGCCGGATCTGCAATCGCTCGTGCTAACTCCAGCCGACCACTACCGTGGATAAAAGGGCGCGGCTGCGATCCACTCAAGAATCCGAGAAATTGCCGGGGCACTTCCTCACCCTTGACCGCCGGGTTTCCGCGTACGAAGACACGCGGATGCCGCTGCTCTGCCTTATCTACCAACACGACAGCATGAGGCGTTGCCCCCGGATGATCGATCAGCAGGCCATCGATATCCTTTTGAAGTTTTGAAAGTTCCACTCGCGAACTCTCATCGAAAAACCATTCGGCTTCACTCATCGGAACATCGGGCACCAACACGGGCGAGTCCAGGCCATACAAAACCGCCTCCAACTCCTTCCAATCCGCGTCGCGTGCATTCTCATCATCGGACTCGCCGGCAGACGCCGCAGTCGCTTTGCCTGTCGCCTGTCGAGCGCCATGTACCGACGCAAACAATTCCCCATAGCGACTCGCCACTTCGAGTTTTGAAGTCGGCACTTTGGCAAACACCGCCGAAACTCTCTCATTCAAAGATCCGCCTCGGCTCCGACTCTCCCGCCCAATCCACTCCACCACCGACCCAGCACGCGAATGAAACTCAGAATCTGGCAGCGACATGAACTGGCGCCAAGGCTCAAACACCGGGTGAAATGCCCGGGTCTGACGATACAGATAATCCTGCCACCGACGCACGAAGGTGGGATTGAGATCGTCCGCACTACGGATCACATAGAATTCTTCCGTCGGCAGTTTGTCCGCGTCAGGCACCGCCTCCAGATAGCGTCGCGATTGCGCCCGAACTCGGTCGGAAAATTCCAGGCACTTTTTTCGAAAGTTCCCTGCCAGCGCGGCTTCGCGTTTGTCTAATTCTCTTCGAAACGCCAAGGACTCCTGCGCCTCAGCCGGTGCTGCCACGATCGGTGCCGCCTTTTCGATGGATCCGTGAAATACCCCGTAAAGCGAATAATAATCGCGAATCGGGATGGGATCGAACTTGTGATCATGACATCGAGCACAGGTGATGGTGAGCCCCTGCATCCCGCGCAAAACCACATCCAATCGGTCATCGATGATATCATGAATGACACCCAGGAACCGCCGTCCCAACGTGAGATATCCCATAGCGGCCAGATCGCGTGGATCCCCGCCCATCTGGTCTGCGGCGACCTGGAGGGCAACGAATCGGTCGTAAGGCATGTCTTCGTTCAAAACTCGGACGACCCAATCGCGATAGGTCGACGAATGCACAAAACGACCTTCCTCCCGATCCCCATAGACGTAGCCTTTCGTGTCGCTAAATCGAGCCACATCCAACCAATGACGCCCCCAACGCTCTCCATATCGTGGCGACGACAGCAACTGATCGACCAATCGCGCCATCGCCTCTGGCGAACCGCCGCTCTCGAACTCCAGGGCCAACGCCGCTTCAGGTGGAAGCCCGGTGACGTCGTACGCCATCCGACGCATTAATGTCACCCGAGTTGCCGCAGGGGAGGGTCGGAGTCCATGGGAATCCAGGCGCGCCGCAATGAACTGGTCGATGGGGTTTTGCACCCATCGTTTCCAGTCGCCAGGCAGTGCCGGAGGCACCATCGGTCGCACGGGTAGAAAGGCCCAATGATTCGTTGCGTCCTTGGCAACTCCAGAAGGCACCGCCCACCCCATGAGACAAATTCCAATGGCAATCCCATGCCGTACCCAACCCCAAGTGGATCTTTCGGTTTGCCCAGATTGATTCATGATCACAACGGATTTGCGGAGAGGTATTCCCGAATGGCTCGCGTCCATAGGGCGTACCCTGCCGCATTGAGATGCAACCTGTCCTTCAAGAACAAGTCCCCACGAGGTTCGCCGGTAGCTGTCAGCATGGGCAAAACCACATCCACATAACCCAGTCGCTGTGGGTCCGATCCCGCCCTTTCCCGAATGAGTCGATTGAGATCGTTTTGCGCTTCGAGCAGATGGCGGCGCTGCGGACTGGGCTTCACCGCGACAAAAACCACTCGGGTCCGGGGGAGTTTGCGATGTACCAAGTCAGCAAAGGCGCGAAACTCCTCGAAAACCGAATACGGAGTCTTGCCAGACGCCAAATCATTATCGCCTTCATACACAAAGATCAGTCGGGGCCGTAGTGGCAGCACGATCCGCTTGGCATAAAAAATCAGATCGCTCAGGTGGGACCCGCCAAAACCACGGTTCACCACTGGATATCCCGTGAGATCGGTCGCCAAGGTTTTCCAAAGCCGAAAACTGGAACTGCCAGCAAGCACAATGGCTCCAGAAGGTGGCGGATTCGTCCGGTCCGACGCTTCCATCGCGAGGATTTCCAGTTCAAATCGGATCGGATCTTCCGCTGTCGCCATCCAGGTCAAACCACTCCATCCCAGCCAAAGAGCTATCAAAAGCGAGGATGGGGACTCAAAAATCAACATGCCGATAGTCTCTCACGGCACAGGCTACTTGAAAAGCCACTAACCGAAGTGTCAGCATCTACACGGTGTTGACGCTGACTAACGAAGAAATCCAGATCGCCGTGCGAAACGCCCTCACCGAAGATATCGGCACAGGGGATGTCACCACCCTTGCCTGTATTCCACCGACCTCGAACTGCCGAGCTCATCTCAATGCCCGAGAACCCATCGCGGTGGCCGGATTGGAATTTGCCTTGACCGCATTTAGAGAGCGCGACCCCAACGTCCGGCTGACACCGCGGGTAAAGGACGGCGATCGCCTCAACGCTGGCGCGACGTTGTTGGAAATCGAGGGAAGCTCCCGCGGCGTGCTCACCGCAGAGCGCGTGGCACTTAACTTCATCCAGAGGTTGAGCGGCGTCGCCACCCTGACTGCGGAGTTTGTCGATCGGGTGCAGGGGACTACTGCTCAAATTCTAGACACCCGTAAAACGACCCCAGGCTGGCGTCGGTTCGAAAAATACGCCGTTACCTGCGGTGGCGGTAAGAACCATCGAACCGGGCTCTACGACCTCGTGCTTATCAAGGACAATCACCTGGCAGCCTTGGCTGGAGAATTACCAAATCCAATCGCTGCCGCCGTCGCCCGGGCGCGAACACTCTACCCACACCTGCGAGTGGAGGTTGAGGCCGACACCCTCGAACAGGCCACTCAAGCCGCGGTCGCAGGAGCCGATGTCATCCTGTTGGACAACATGACCCCAGCTCAATTACGCGAGGCCGTCGCCTGCATCGACAGACGGTCCAAAACCGAAGCCAGCGGGGGGGTTCGGCTCGAAACCATTCGAGCCATCGCCGAAACGGGCGTTGACTTTGTCTCGGTGGGCGCCCTCACCCACTCCGCCAGATCCGTCGATATCGGGTTGGATTTTCAATCGAATACCCCGTCAAAGAATCCAATCGAACCGTGAGCCGGATGACACACGACGCCACCATCTTGACCCACCTGCGTCGCGTCGCTGACACCGGTGTTAGCGGGGCTGCTTTGGCTTCAATCCTTGGGGTTTCACGAGCTGCAGTTTGGGCACGCATTGAGGAATTGCGCCGGCTTGGATACGAAATCGAGGCCAGTCCCCATCGAGGGTATGTCCTTCGCGCCGTGCCCGACGTCCTCCACGCCGACGATCTCCTCGCCCGGCTAGGCAAGATTCGTATCATCGGACGCGATCTACGCGTGTTCCACGAAACCACATCGACGAACGATGTCATCGAGCGCCTCGCGATTGATGGCGTGGCAGAAGGAATCCTGGTGTTCGCCGAAACTCAGACCGCAGGTCGCGGCCGCCTCGGACGCCACTGGATCTCCCCTCCCGGGCTCGGCCTTTGGTTCTCCGTACTGCTGCGCCCCAAGCTCAGCCCCATGGCAACCACTCAACTCACCGTCGCCAGCGCCGTCGCTGTCGCTCGGGCTATCGAAAGCCAAACCCAGCTCAAACCCCAAATCAAATGGCCAAACGATATTATTCTGAATGGCCGAAAAGTCTGCGGTATCCTGACCGAACTATCCGCGGAGATGGACCGCATCCGTTATGTCACTCTGGGAATCGGACTGGATGTGAACCAGACTCGTGATGACCTGCCCCCGGAATTGCTGGCAATTGCGACCTCCCTCCGGATTGAATCTGGTCGGACTCATCCCAGGGCCAACCTCGCCCTCGCACTAATCCACGAACTCGATGAAGTTTATCACCGGGTCAATTCCGGCGGATTCGCCCGAATCTCGGACGACTGGGCCTCTCGATGCAACACCCTGGGGGAGCGTATCCGGGTGCGATCCGGGGACCGAACCATACGTGGCACTGCTGAAGCATTGGATGACGAAGGAGCCCTCTTACTTCGAACGGAGCACGGCCGCCTCGAACGAATCCTCGGAGGCGACGTCACCATAGAAAAGTAAGGGGGGGGGAAGGATGCTAGTTGCGAGGCTCCATCTGGTGGGCGCCACTGAGCGGGTGAAACTGAGCATCGTCGCAGGTCCTAGAACCAAACAGAGCCCAACCGGCCCAAATATTCCTCTCTTGACCGGATCTTGGGCGGCGCTGTCTAATGCCTCCAATGTTCGTGAGCGCTTCAACGGTAGTCGTCGTAAGCCTCGGGGTAGCGGTAGGGACCGCTGCTAGCCGGGCTTGTCGCGCTTAGACCCGCTTTTCCGACAAACCCACGGCTGGCAAACGGCTGTGGGTTTTTTGTTCGACTGAAACTCACGCCGCGCCGCCAATAAATACACAGATCGCCACATGAGTAATGTCACCAATTCTTCATCCACCCCCGCAGCTGCCACTACGGCTCGCGAGGTCGGCCCCAGCATGTTTGGGCGCGACATCTTCGTGGAAGCCCTTGAACGCGAAGGCGTCGAGGTCATTTTTGCCTACCCCGGCGGCGCGAGCATGGAATTGCACCAATCGCTGACCAAATCCAAAATCCGCACCATCCTGCCCCGTCACGAGCAAGGAGGCAGTTTTGCGGCGGAGGGCTACGCCCGTTCGACGGGCAAGGCCGGTGTCTGCATGGGCACCAGCGGTCCAGGCGCAACCAATCTTGTCACTGCCATCGCCGATGCCTACATGGACTCCACCCCGCTCGTGGCCATCTCGGGTCAGGTCCCCCAAGCCATGATTGGCCGCGGCGCTTTCCAGGAAACCGACATGATCGGCGTGACGTTACCGATCGTGAAACATTCCTACCTCATCACCGACATCAACGATATCCCCCGCATCGTTAAGGAGGCCTTTTACATCGCCCAGTCCGGCCGCCCTGGTCCCGTCGTGATCGATTTTCCCAAAAACCTCCAACAAGTAAAAACCCAGCCGGTCTGGCCTATCTTGGAAGATATTAAGAAGGGCCTGCGGGGTTACAACGCCAATGTGGTTGCCGACGAGCGGGTACTCGACGAAATCATCGGCCATATTGAACAAGCCGAACGCCCAGTTCTGTACTGCGGTGGCGGTATTATCACCAGCGGTGCCGCCGGCGAACTGCTTAAGTTCGCGGAATCCACCGGCATTCCAGTCACAACAACGCTCATGGGGCTCGGCGGCTTTCCAGAGATCCACCCATTGTCCCTGCGCTGGCTTGGCATGCACGGCGCCGCGTACGCCAACTGGGCTGTAAACGGCGAGTACGTCCAGCGCAAGTCCCCCTCCGAGCCTCTCGTGAAGTTGAAGGACGGCTGTGATCTACTCCTCGCTTTCGGCGTGCGCTTTGATGACCGCGTCACGGGCGCTTTCTCCGAATTCGCCAAAGGTGCCACCATTATCCACGTCGACATCGACGCCTCCGAACACAACAAGAACAAACGTGCCAACCTCGCCGTGCATGGGGACGTTCACGACGCCCTAGCCCGTCTCAACACGCTGATTACCCGTCGAGAAGGCATCAAACGTCGCTACGATCCGTGGCACGCCCAGATCGCCGAATGGAAAGCCCGAGCTCCGTTCGCGTATGGCATCACCAAGGAAATCGCCAATAGCGACCACATGAAAGACCACATGGTCGGCCAGGAACAAGAGGTCATCCTGCCCCAGATGGTCATCGAGATGCTTTATGAACTCACCGGCGGCGATGCCTACATCACCACGGGCGTCGGCCAGCACCAAATGTGGGCCGGCCAATGGTACAAGTACAAGTTCGCCCGCCAGTTGATCACCAGCGCAGGCCTCGGCTCCATGGGCTTCGGATTTCCAGCGGCCCTCGGCGTCAAAGTTGCCCACCCGGACAAGCAAGTCATCGATATCGATGGCGACGGTTCTTTCCTGATGAATATCCAGGAACTTGCCACCGCTCATGTCGAAAAAATCGCTGCCAAGGCGATCATCCTGAACAACCAGCACCTCGGCATGGTCGTTCAGTGGGAAGACAACTTCTACAAGGGCAACCGCGGCCACACGTACCTTGGCAATCCCGACGATCGCGCTCAGATCTATCCCGACTACGTCCGGGTCTGCACCAGCTTCAATGTGCCTTGCGAGCGCGTCATGTTTAAACGCGACCTCAAAGCCGCGCT
The DNA here is from genome assembly GCA_005793375.1 of Verrucomicrobiales bacterium. Taxonomy (GTDB): domain Bacteria; phylum Verrucomicrobiota; class Verrucomicrobiia; order Limisphaerales; family UBA9464; genus SXSK01. The sequence goes on from SXSK01000095.1 coordinate 7,969, forward strand.
GCAGCGCATGCTCGCCGCCACCACGCCGTACGTCCTGGACGTTGTCACGCCCTATGCCGAACACGTCCTTCCCTTCATCCCTGCCAACCGAACGGTGGCCGATATGATCTGGAAAACCGACAAGTAATCGCGAAGCAATATCGCCTCCTCGCAGCCTGCGAACGAGTGGCAGCAACCCTGCCACTCGTTTGCTATTATGAAGTGCAGCCATCTTAGGTCGAACTTACCCACTGCTACCACAAGCACTGCGGTATCCGCTATCCAACGACACCGCACCCTTAAAACCAAGGTGCCTGCCATTCCTATAACCAGCACCTTTCTGCGACAAACATGGCGAACTATCGGGTCCTCATTCCATCCTCCCTCCGCCGTCGACAGAAATACCTGAAACGATTGTATAGGCATCGCCAACACATTTCATTAGCCTCAATGCCGCATCCTTCGATCCTAGTTCGAGCATGAAAGTTGTTATCCTTTGCGGCGGCCTCGGCACACGATTGCGCGAGGAAACTGAGTATCGTCCTAAACCCATGGTACCGGTTGGTGGTCGGCCAATCCTTTGGCATATCATGAAACACTATGCTCATCACGGGCATCGCGAGTTCGTGCTCTGCCTCGGTTATAAAGGCGAAGTCATCAAGGATTACTTCCGGAATTACCATTGGAATACCAGCGACGTCACACTCCGCCTCGGACGCGTCCCCAAGATCACTTACCACACGCATCACGATGAGGAGGACTGGACCGTCACCTTGTTAGACACAGGCCTTGAAACTCAAACCGGTGGACGGCTACGTCGCGCCTTGGCACATATCGAAGACGAGAGGTTCCTTTTCACCTACGGCGATGGCGTTACCGACAGTCCTATCAATGAAAGCATTGCCTTCCATCAAGCCCATGGAGCCACAGCGACGCTGACAGCAGTACGCCCCAGCGGGCGCTTTGGCGAACTCGCCATGGACGGAACAACCATCACTGCATTCAGCGAAAAACCGGAACGCGAACAAGCCTTCATCAGTGGCGGGTTCATGGTGCTGAACCGAGCCATCGGAAATTATCTGGAGGGCGCCGATTCCTGTGTGTTTGAGAAAAGTCCGCTCGAACGATTGGCTCGCGAAGGTCAATTGAAGGCGTATCAGCATCACGGCTTTTGGCAGTGCATGGACACTTACCGCGAACAGCAGTTACTTGAGAAAATGTGGACTTCGGGCAATGCCCCCTGGAAAACTTGGTGATGCCCGGAGCCGTTTCATTCCTTTCACCCGGACATCGGAATCTTCAGATGCAACGCACCCCGGACTTCTTGGTCATTGGCGGCGGCATTATCGGCCTTAGCATCGCTCGGAGCCTCCGAAAACGCTATTCGGACTGCTCGATCACGCTGCTCGAAAAAGAGAATGAACTCGGGCATCATGCCAGCGGACGCAACAGCGGCGTCCTCCACGCGGGTTTTTACTATACTGCCGATTCATTGAAGGCACGGTTCTGTCGTGATGGCAACCGGGCCTTGCGAACCTACATCCAAGAAAAAGGCCTGCCTCTAAACGAATGCGGCAAACTGGTGGTCGCACGTTCGGAACGTGAGTTACCTCAGTTGGAAGAACTCCTCCGACGAGCCCGCGCGAACGGGGTACAACTCCAGTCAATTTCAGAAGAGGATGCGCGGGAGATCGAACCCAGGGTTAAAACGGTGAAACGAGCTCTTTGGTCACCAACGACCGCCACCGCCGACCCCGTGCCAGTCCTCCTGGCCATGCGCGCCGATGCCACGCGGGAAGGCATAAGCATTCTCACCCAATCCTCCTATCGGGATTGGGTTCAAGGGGAAGTGATCACCTCAGCCGGTCTCTTTGACCCAGGGTATGTCGTCAACGCCGCCGGACTTCATGCCGACGAGATCGCCCTCGATTTTGGGTTTTCGCAGAATTACCGGATCGTCCCATTCAAGGGCTTGTACCTCTATTGCGATCAACCCACCGAGACGTTCCGCACGAACATCTATCCAGTGCCCGATCTGCGAAACCCCTTTCTTGGGGTGCACTTCACCATCACAGGGGATGGTCATGCCAAGATTGGGCCGACTGCCATCCCAGCATTCTGGCGGGAACAATATTCCGGACTCACACGATTTCGCCCGGTCGAATTCCTGGAAATTGTCCGACGCGATCTCGAGCTGTTCTTCGGAGCCGGCTTCAATTTCCGCCAATTAGCCTTTGAGGAGCTTCGCAAATACTCACGCCATCGCATGGTTTCCCTGGCGGCCGAGCTCGCCAGCGGAGTCGACGTCAAGGACTTCACCCACTGGGGCAGACCCGGCATTCGCGCTCAGTTGGTGAACATTCACACGCTGAAGTTGGAAATGGATTTTGTGCTCGAAGGCGACGGCAAGTCCCTCCACGTCCTCAATGCCGTCTCGCCAGCATGGACCTGTTCCCTGCCATTCGCAGAGCACGTGTGCGATCGCATCGCGCAACTCAGTGGTTCGCGGCCCGCGTGAGAAACGCCGACCAAACAATCGTGGAGGATGGAGCCAGCGACTGGCCCACCTTTGCCGAAAAAACCAAGAAACTACTCGTTAATGAAAAAGTCGCCTCGGCCTGCGATTGCTGGACGGCCTCGTCTAGACAAGCCGTCCTTCCCGTCTTCGAAAAAGAAGCTCTCCTCAATCATTCCTTTTTTACGCCTTGAGGCCAGCACCGCAGGCAGTCTGCACGCCCCCTCTTTACCCGATTGCGCCAGACGCCAACCACCGGCAGAGTTACAGTGTTCATGAGATGTGATTCATTCGCCACCTCTAGATCCGCTGGAGTGTGGGTATTCCTGTTAATCACAAGCTTGCTTTGGCGCTGCCAAACCCGCGGCGATGATCGAACGGTGTTCCTGCGATTCGCCGGCCCCCCAGCCGCTGAGGTCGCATTGTTTCCAGCCACTCGGGGGCCGGCGCCTGCCGTCGCCGGCACTTTGTCCGCAGCACAACAGCGCATCGCGGAAATCGAATCCTCTCACGCCTTGGCAGAACCTCTACTGGAATTGGCCGGAGCAAAAATCACCGGGCGCTATTCCCGACTGGCCAATGCGATCGCGGTTCGAGTTCCAGTCGAAAGCCTGGACAGCCTCCGGGCGATCGACGATGTCATCGAAATTGTCCCTGTTGGCATTTACGACCGCCAGTTGGAAAGCAGTGTTCATTTCATCGGCAGCACACAGCTGTGGGGCACGCATTCCAGCAATGCCACCGGCGCGGGCATTCGGATCGGCATCATCGACTCCGGCATCGATTATCACCACGCAGCCTTTGCAGGCTCCGGCAACCCCGACGATTTCGATAACAACAATCCCACACTGATCGAAATCGGTAGTTTTCCCACCGGAAAGATCGCCGGTGGGTTTGATTTTTCCGGAGACAATTATGACGCTCGCGGCCAAAATGGCCGTCCCTTTCCGGTCCCAGACTTCGATCCACTCGATCCACGTCTCAATGGGCACGGCACCCATGTCGCCTCCATCGCGGCAGGCTACGGGGTGCTCACCAATGGCATCCCGTATACCGGCCCCTTCAATTCCAGCTTGAATATGTCCCGGTTTACCGTGGCTCCCGGGGTCGCCCCGGCGGCATCCCTGTTCGCCCTCAAAGTGTTCGGTCGCGAAGGTTCCACGAGCGGCGACCTGATTCTCCGCGCCCTCGAGTGGGCTTTGGACCCGGACAATAACGGAAACTTTGAGGATCGTCTGGACGTCGTGAACCTATCGCTGGGAGGAGTTTTTGAATCCGTCGACGCCGGGAATGTGGAAGCCTCGGGCGTAAACCTCTTGAGCCGATCTGGCGTCACCGTCGTGGTTGCCGGCGGCAATGCGGGCAACATCCATTATGTCATGGGCATCCCAGCCGCCCTGGACCACGCGATCACCATCGCCAATTCCATCGATAGCGGCGCCACATTTTCGACAATCAAGATCACCTCACCGCCGCCGCTCGCCAACGATTATACCTCGGTAGAGGGCGAGTTTACGGCCAAGCTGTCCATCGTCGGACCCGTCACAGCGGAAGTCGCGCTTGTCGAACCTGCTCTCGCATGCGGCAACCTACAAAATCCCACGGCCCTCCAAAACAAGATTGCCCTCATCGACCGCGGTACATGCTTCTTCATCGACAAGATCCGACGGGCGCAACTCGCCGGCGCCATCGGCGTGATCATGGTCAATAATCTGGACGGCCCCCCCATTGTCATGGGGGGACAGGGCGACACGAGCGACATCCGAATCCCTGGCGTGATGATTCGCCTGGAGGACGGCAATCTGATCAAATCCCAGTTAAAGAACGGTGTGATCGCCACGCTAGCTGCCTTCGCCGCCGTAGCGCGACCCGAGTTGGCGGATCAATTGGAAAACAGCTCGTCGCGGGGACCCCGACTTCCAGACAGTCACCTCAAACCGGATTTAGCAGCGCCCGGAACCAGCATTCTCGCCGCAGAATCGGGAGCGGGAACCCAGGGACGGCTGTTTTCAGGAACTTCCATGGCCAGCCCCCATGTGACCGGTGCCGTCGCTCTCCTGAAACAACTCCACCCAACGTGGGGGCCGATGGACATGAAGATGGCTCTCATGAACTCCGCGGTGCCGACCAAAAACGATCGAGGAATTCCCTACTCGGAATCCCGAACCGGTGCCGGTCGTGTGCAGGTGGGTGATGCGGCCCAGTTGACCACACTCGCCCGCGTCGAAGGCAGCCCAGGGGAGGTCGCTTTGTCATTTGGCGCACTCCAACTCTTTGCCCCCTACACCGCCACGAAAAACGTCCGCATCTTCAATCTCAGCAATCAACCACAAACCTACCAACTCCGAAGCAGCAATACCGTTCTCGAAACCGGTGTCAGCCTGACACCACTGCTGCAGAGCATCACCATCGCAGCCCGTGGATCCGATCTAGTACCAGTGCGTTTCGATGCCACCCCCGTGCAGTTTGATCGCTCCCGCGACCCAACCACACCAACCTTCATTGGAGACAAAGCCAGGCACCAGCTGTTTGAAGCCAGTGGACAACTTTGGATCCATACCGACACACATAGTATCCATCTCCCTTGGTTCTCCATTGTACGTGCACTCTCGGATGCCCGAGTGACCGCCACCTCGATCGGCATGCCCCCGAATGCCAGCTCGACGGTCCGATTGCCTACTCGAGGTCCGCAAGCGCACTCCAAACCCTTAGTCAGCCTGTTCCAGCTCGGTCTCACCAACGCCAGCCGCGGGTTCTCGGATGATCGGGCATCAGGAGATCTGGTGGCATTCGGCGCTGCCAGCGACAGGAATGCCCAAGAAACCATGGCCCAGGCCAAGGTCTACTTTGGGCTGGTGACCGCCGGCGCATGGGTGACACCTCAACGGCCGTTCGTCTCCTTTGATGTGGACATCGATCTAAATGCGGATAACGCCGCGGAATACACGCTGCTCAGCAGTACAAGCGGCAATCTGCTTTCGGGGAGAATTCACGATCCGCAAGACATGACGGACGCTTTCTTGACGATTGTACGTGATAACTCAAAACAAACAAACAACCTCACTGCTGGCGCCACCTTGAATGTACTGCCGCCCGACGTCCGCGATACAGCGCCCTACCACAATGCTGCCGCTATACTGGCGGCACCGGCCGCGCTGATAGGATTGAGCGATTCCCAGGCCACGTTCCGATACCGGATCGTCACCACCGCCCTGGGATTCACCGAGACATCCGCCTGGAGCTTCTTTGATGCGGCCACGCCTTTGATCGATGCCGCACCCCACGGTATCAACCGGGCACCCATCTTCGATGAAGGTCTCACGCCAACGGCGTTCGTACATCGCTCAGCTGCGGTCGCCGAGGGATTCGGCCCCTCAAAACCTCTGAGAGCTCTGGCCATCCATCACCACAACCCTGTTGGCCAGCAAATCAATATCGTCACCTTCGATCTCGACAATCCAGATATCGATGGGGATGGGCGACGGGACGTGGATGAGATGGAAAATTTTGGCGATTTGACGAGCGATGGGACTGGGGATCAGGACGGCGATGGCCTGGGAGATCTCGACGAGTTGTTTGCAGGAACCGATCCTCGAAGTGCGACGTCCACCTTTTCGATCTCGATTGAGCGAATGCCAGCCTTCCAGATCCGCTGGAATAGCTTGACGGGAAGAACCTACACAGTGGAAGCAGCCACATCACTTTTGGGACCCTTTCGATCCCTAAAGACCGGCATACCGGCCACGCCGCCGATAAACCGCTTTGACGAGGTCGATCCGAACAGCACGGAGACCTTCTTCCGTCTCCGCATCGAGTGAACCGGATGGACAACGCGTCTTTACAGACTCTGAACTCTTTATCCCGCAATACAATCGATCAAAAACCATCGGCAAAGAACCCTCTGTTCTAGCAAACTTCCCGGGGGCTGGAGCGTCGTCCGAAAAGAGCGGCGGGAGAATGGTGAAGCCGGGATTTTGTTTTCCAGTGAAATTGGCCTTGTCAGTTGGGCGTGCACCGTTATTTTCCGCCCCCTCGCAGACATGAAAGCTGACTTACATCCGCGTTACCTTGATGCCGAGATCCGTTGCGCTTGCAGCAACGTGATCAAGACTCGGTCCACGAAGCCGTCGACCCTGATCGGCATTTGCAATGTGTGCCATCCGTTCTACACGGGTACACAAAAATTCGTGGATACCGCAGGTCGCGTCGACAAATTCCAGCAACGAATGGCAAAGACCCAAGCCGCTCAAGCCGCCAAAGCCGAAGCCACCGCCAAGAAAAAGAAGAAGTAGCGCTCTTCCAATAAACCGCCCGCCAGCTCCTAAAAGGGTTCGCGGGCGGTTTCGTTTTCCCTGCGACGTCTTTCCACACCAGAATTGGAGAGTGGACCACGGCCACCCACGTCGAGGCCTGGCGCTAACCGACTCGAGGCCTCGCTGGATTTAATAGCGTCATTATCCGTTTTATCTTTTCGGACCACCTACCGTCCATGGACCTCAAGCCGTACATCGAAAAATTCCGCCGCCGTTACGCCGAGGTCGAAGCCAGCCTTAGCGAGCCTGACGCCTTTGCCAATGCACAGCGCGGTCAAGAACTCACTCGGGAGCACTCCAAACTCCGCCAATTGATGGACGACGGCGAAGCCTTCCTGAATACCGAAAAGGAACTCGCCGAAAATCGAGCCATGCTCCAGTCCGAGCTAGAAGGTTCAGAACTGGCAGTGTTGGCAGCCGAAGAAATCGGGCGCCTCGAGATCCAGAAGAAACGCCTCGAGGTCCGAGTCCAACAGGGCATCTTACCTCCCACCCCCACCGATTCCCGGAATTCCATTATCGAGATCCGCGCAGCAGCCGGCGGTGACGAGGCGGCATTGTTCGCCGCGGATCTCTGCCGCATGTACCAACGTTACGCCGAAGCGCGCGGTTGGAAGGTGGAACCTATGGATTCCAGCCCTTCCGATCTCGGTGGCTTTAAAGAAATCATTTTCACTATCAGCGGGGACGATGTCTACAAGCGCCTCAAACATGAGTCGGGCGTCCATCGTGTCCAACGCGTCCCCGCCACCGAAGCCCAAGGCCGCATCCACACCAGTACTGTCACGGTCGCCGTCATGCCGGAAGCTCAGGAGGTCGATGTGGTGATCAAACCGGAGGATCTGGACATCAGCGTTTGCCGCGCCGGCGGCCACGGAGGCCAGGGCGTCAATACCACGGACTCCGCGGTCCGTATCGTTCACAGACCCTCGGGACTCGAGGTGCGCTGCCAGGACGAACGTTCTCAGCACAAGAACAAGGCCAAAGCCATGACCGTCCTTCGAACTCGCCTGTTGGAACGGAAGGTCTCCGAAGAAAACGCCAAGTACGCCCAACAAAGGAAAGACCAAGTTGGCACCGGGGATCGCAGCGAAAAGATTCGCACCTACAATTACCCCCAGAACCGTGTGACTGACCATCGACTCGAACTGACGCTGTACAATCTCAGTGCATTCATCGAAGGAGACCTCGATCCCATGATCGAGCCACTCATGGCGAACGAACTGAATGACCGTCTCGCAGAACTGAAACTGTGATCGCATCCGCAAATCGCCAGCTCACGGACAGCCCACACATACCCACCCCTTCCATCCTAGAAAATTCAGCCATTTTCCCATGTCTCCCCAAGCTTTGATATTCGATTGCGACGGAACCCTGGCCGATACCATGCCGCTCCATTGGCGCGCCTGGCAGGTGGTAACCGCACGTTACCGAATCCACTTCCCAGAAGATCGGTTCTATGCCCTTGGCGGTGTCCCAAGCCGGGATATCCTCCGCCTCCTGATGAAAGAGCAAGGCCGCGAGGATTTTGATCCACTGGTTGTCGCGAGAGAAAAGGAACAGGAATATTTCACGTTGATGCCCCACGTCGGCCCCGTGACTGCCGTAGTCGAAATCGCCCGGGAACACCGCGGCCGCCTCCCAATGGGCGTCGCCAGCGGCGGATCGCGTCATTCCATCACCACCGTACTTCGGCACCTGGGCATTTACGAATGGTTCGGCGCCGTGGTCACTAATGAGGATGTCGTTAATCAAAAACCAGCACCTGATATTTTCCTCGAAGCCGCCCGGAGATTGGGAGTGCCACCTATGACGTGCCGCGCCTTTGAGGACACCGACCTGGGACTCACCGCCATCCGGGCCGCAGGCATGGACGCCGTCGACGTGCGCCCCTTATACATGCCTGTGGTTTAGTCCGTCCCCAGCCTTATCCCATAGCACCCGCCCGCATCACAATCCGACCTTTGTCTAGATCGAACGGCGATAGCTGTAAATCCACGGTGTCGCCAACAGCGATTCGCACAAAATTCCGCCGTAATTGTCCCGAGATGTGAGCCAACACGGCATGACCATTGGCGAGTTCAACTTTGAAACGATAACCTGGCAACAACTCGATGACGGAGCCAGAGACTTCAATCTTGTCGTCGTTCAACATCCCTACAACTTCTATTTTTGGTCGATTGCGTTTGGGCCTGCCGGTGGGTTCTGCCAGAGTTCAGCCTCACCATCCTGCGAAGAGAACCCACAGTTGGCAAGCCGTGGTGTAGACAGGTTTGGGTCAAAATTGTTTGAAGTTTAGCGAACCCTTATTAGAGGATTCCCGGGATCCAAAGCGCCCGGTTCCTATAGACAAATCCACTGGTATCGCCACAGCTTAGAGCCGCGCCACCAACAGCTCTCTCTGGAATATCATATCTTTCGGAAGATAGGTGTAGAGCTTCATGAAAAGTTCGTCGTGCGACAGGATCTCGCGACGCCATTCGTCGCCGTTCATTTCCTGAAGCTTGGCAAACGTTTCGCGGGTAAACCCAGGCAGAGCTTCCGTGTCGAAATCCTCGTAGCGCGGCACCCATCCCAATTGAGTTTCATGGGCACGAACCCGCCCACGACAACGTTCCACAATCCATTTCAACACCCGCATGTTTTCACCGAAACCAGGCCAAAGATAGTTCCCTCTTTCGTCTTTTCGGAACCAGTTCACATGGAACACCCGGGGCGGATCCTGAATAAGTCGACGCATGTTGAGCCAATGACGAAAGTAGCTCGCCATGTTGTACCCACAGAACGGCAACATCGCCATAGGATCGCGCCTCACCTGCCCCAAAGCACCCGCGGCGGCGGCCGTCGTCTCGCTACCGAGCGTCGCTCCAAGATAGACTCCGTGCGACCAGTTAAATGCCTCAAAAACCAACGGGACCGTTGACGCTCGACGCCCACCGAAAATGATCCCATCAATCGGAACCCCACGGGGATCCAGACTCTCCGCCGCCAACATCGGATTGTTCGTCATCGGCGACGTAAATCGTGAGTTCGGGTGCGCCGCTTTCTCCCTCGAGCTCGGTGACCATGGATTTCCTTGCCAGTCAAGACACTCCACGGGAGCCGGATCATCGTGCCCTTCCCACCATACTGTGCCATCCGGACGCAGCGCCACATTCGTGAAAATGGTATCGCGCGACAATGACGCCAGGGCATTGGGATTCGTGCGCCCATTGGTTCCCGGTGCGACACCGAAATAGCCCGACTCAGGATTAATGGCCCAGAGCCGTCCATCATGACCAATTCGCATCCAGGCGATATCGTCACCCACCGTCCAAATCTTCCATCCCGCATAGCGCTCGCCGGATGGCACCATCATGGCAAAATTCGTTTTGCCGCATTGACTCGGAAACGCGGCGGCCACGAACGTCTTTTCTCCAGACGGCGACTCGACCCCCAAGATGAGCATATGCTCTGCCATCCAACCCTCCTTGCGACCCAGCCAAGATCCGATTCGGAGCGCAAAACATTTTTTGCCCAACAAGGCATTGCCGAACGGTGTTACCACCCCAATGGGTTTCAAGGAGTCCGCATTGGGGTGTAGTAAATCTTGAACAGTTCGTGGCGACCTTCGGCTGAAGAGCGGGACAGGGATCTGCGCGCATGTTTCGGACCTGTTGGTGAGGAG
>SXSK01000096.1 GCA_005793375.1 Verrucomicrobiales bacterium
CATCTGCTGTTCGCCCCCACTCAATGTCCCCGCCAATTGCGCTTCACGCTCCTTCAGCCGCGGAAATGTGGCGAAAACGAACGCCTCTTCCTCCGCGATGGCCTTCTTGTCTCGCTGCAAATAGGCTCCCATCTTTAGATTCTCTCGAACCGTCAGGTTGGCGAACACCATTCGGCCTTCGGGCGAATGCGCAATACCCAAACCCACCAACCGATGTGCCGGCCAACCGGTGACATCTAGATCCTGGTAAACGATCCGCCCCCTTCGCGGCTTCACCATGCCAGAGATCGCTCGCAGCGTGGTTGTTTTGCCCGCACCATTGCCTCCGATCAAGGTCACGATCTCACCCTGCTTCACCTCCAAGGACACCTCATGCAGCGCAGTGATTGCCCCGTAATTGACAGTGATTTCTTGGATTCTAAGCACAGTGGGTGGATTCAGGAAATTCAGGTCGGTAGCCGTCTCATGCCGCCGTGGACTCCTGTCCCAGATAGGCGGCGATTACCGCCGGGTTGGCTCGGATCTGTTGTGGAGTTCCTTCCGCAATCTTGCGCCCATACTCCAGCACGTGGATCCGCTGGCACACACCCATCACGACTTTCATGTCGTGCTCCACCAAAAGAATGGCGAGTTGGAATTGATCTCGGATGAACTGGATAAGTCGCATCAGCTCCACTTTCTCCGCTGGATTCATTCCAGCCGCCGGCTCATCCAACAATAATAGTTGGGGTCTGGTTGCCAAAGCACGAATGATTTCCAATCGCCGTTGATCCCCATAGGGCAGGCTTTTGGCGGGTTCGTTTTGGACCCGCTCCAGATTGAAAATCTTTAGCAACCCCAAGGTGGCCTCCCGCAGTTCCTCTTCTTCCGCATGAAACTTGGGCCCCCGGCTCAGCGAATGGATGGCGGCATGTTTGAGATGGAGATGAAACGCCACTCGCACGTTATCGAAAACACTGAGGCTGGGAAACAACCGGATGTTCTGAAATGTTCGAGCAATACCAAGTTCGGTAATTTCAAACGGCCTCAGCCCTGCCGTCGAACGCCCTCGAAATTGAATCCGACCTCCCGATGGCTGGTAAACGCCCGTGATCATGTTGAACACGGTCGTTTTTCCAGCACCATTGGGACCGATCAACCCCACCAATTCTCCCGTCTGAACCGTAGCGGTCACTTCCGACACCGCGGTCAATCCGCCGAATCGAATGGTGATCTGGTCGAGTTGGAGGAGTGCAGCCATGATCAAGTGGTTTTCTTGGTCCACAGTGGCCAGACAAACAGTCCCTGAGGACGCAAGATCATCAGCAGAATCAGGATCAATGCATACAGGATCATCCGCCAATCTCCCAACTGACGAAGAGGTTCTTGTACCGCAGTCAAAACCACCGCTGCAACGATCACACCCACATGTTTTCCCATGCCTCCGAGTATGACCATGATCACAATCTCAATGCTCTTGTTGAAATCGAATCCGGTCGGATTGAGGTAGCCTTTGAGATGCGCATATAGACCACCGGCAATGCCTGCGAAAAAGGAACCCACCGCAAACGCGATAATCTTGTATCGAGTCGTGTTCAATCCCATCGCCTCCGCCGCCACTTCATCGTCGGCCACCGCCAAAAACCCTCGCCCGTATGTCGAGTTCATCAGAGCCCAGACCACATACACGGTCAGCGCCGCCGTGCCAAATGTCCAAAATAGGTTGGTATGTCCAGGGACCGCCACCAGACCGCGGGCTCCCCCCACCGCCTCGACATTCTGCAGCACGACTTTGATAATCTCCCCGAACCCCAGCGTGACGATGGCCAGGTAGTCTCCTTTAAGACGCAACGACGGAGCACCCACAGCGAGTCCAGCCAAAGCGGAAAGCAGGCCGCCGACAAGCAGGCTGGCTGGAAACAAAACCCATTGAAGGCCCAGTTGAGACCAACCGAATTTAGGGCCCAACGTCGTGGTGATCATTGCGGACGTATAGGCCCCGACCGCCATAAAGCCGGCATGCCCCAAGGAGAATTGTCCCGTAAACCCATTGATCAAATTCAGACTTGAGGCCAGCACAACACTAATCCCGACACCCATCGCCACATCGAGAAAGTAGGTATCCATGTTCCCGGAAAATGCCGAGACCACTCCAGCCAGGATCAGCGACGCCAACAACAAGATTTGAGATCGAGGCAACACGGGATTTCAGACTTTCTCCACCCGCAGTTTTCCGAGCAATCCGGCGGGTCGCAACAGCAAGATCAATATCAAAATGGCAAAGGCAATCGCGTCTCGAAAAGTGGAGGCACGAGTGCCAGAAACGAAGGTCTCAACCAACCCGATTAACAACCCACCCAAAGCCGCGCCCGGTAAATTTCCGATACCACCCAGGACTGCGGCGACAAAGGCCTTGAGCCCGGGCATGGTGCCCATGAACGGATCAATGCTGGGATAATTGATGGCGTAAAGAACCCCTCCCGCTCCTGCCAGCGCGGACCCCAGTGCAAAGGTGAATGAGATCACCCCATCAATGTGAATCCCAACCAGGGACGCCGCCGTGGCATTGAACGAAACAGCCCGCATCGCCGTGCCAATCTTTGTGTGATGGACCACGAAGTGAAGCCCGCCCAGCAAGAGTATTGTGACCACCAAAACCACCAGCTGATTGCTGGATACCATCACACCAGCGAAATGGAATTGCGACGTTGGGAAGAGCGCCGGATAGGCTTTGGGATTGGCCCCAAAAACCTTTTGGCCGGCGTTTTGGAGCAACAGCGAGACTCCAATGGCGGTAATCAAGACGGTCAGGGTCGATCGATTCCTCAACGGTTTGTAGGCAAGCTTCTCAATGGTCACGCCCAACAACGCACAAACCCCCATGGCAAGACCGAGGACCAGCAACCCGCTCAGGATAGTGCCACTGGGGATCCGCCATTGATTCACCGCATACCATCCAACAAAGGCACCCACCATGAACACATCGCTATGGGCAAAATTAATGAAACGGAGCACCCCATAGACCATGGTGTAGCCGAGCGCGATTAACGCATAAATCGCGCCCAAACTGAGTCCATTGATCAGTTGCTGTAGCAGTTCAGCCATCAGCGGTCATCTCTGGCAAATGGAAACCGGACGTCAGGGCTGGTTCGAAGTGGTCAACCCGGCATCGGTTTCGAATAGCCGTCACGGTTCGATCGATTGGAGAAACTTAAACTTCCCGCCTTCGGTCGTGATAATCACCGCGGGTTTCGCCGCATCGCGTTTGGCATCGAGCTTGGTGCGACCGGTCGCTCCAACAAAATCAATGGCCGCAAGCTCTTCCTTGAGCTTCTTGCCCTCGGTGGTCCCAGCCTTCTTGATCGCTTCGACCAGAGCTCGGGCGGAATCGTATCCCAAAGCGGCCATGGCGTCCGGCGTCTCTCCATTAAACCGCGCTTTGAAAGCGTCGACAAAGCTTTGGGCTTCTGGGGCCTTGTTGGCCGGCGAGAAATGGGTCGAGTAATAGGTGTTTTGAAGGGCCTCGCCGCCCGCGATTTGAATCAATTCCTGCGCTTCCCAGCCGTCGCCCCCAAACATCGGAACCATCACGCCAAGCTCTCGGGCCTGTTTCACGATCAATCCCACTTCATTGTAATAGCCTGGCACCAAAATCCCGTCCACACCCGCCGCCTTAATGGCCGTCAATTGCGCTTTGAAGTCCTTGTCCTTGTTGGAATACTTCTGCTCAATCACAATTTGCCCGCCACTCGCCACGAACGACTCCCTGAAATACTGGGCCAATCCGACGCTGTAGGCTGAGGAAACATCCGAGAGAATCGCCACCTTCTTCGCCTTGAGAGTCTTCGTGGCAAACTCCGAGATCAGCTTGCCTTGGAAGGGATCAATGAAGCAGACCCGAAAAATGAAATCCCCGATTTCGGTCACCTTTGGATTCGTCGACGACGGAGAGATCATCGGCACCCCAAACTGCTGACAAACCGGCGCCGCCTCCAGGGAGCGGCCTGATGCCACCTCGCCGAGCACCGCCACCACCTTGTCACGTGAAACGAACTTCCTGGCAATTGTCGCCGATTCGCCTGCCTTACTTTGAGTGTCTTCCACCAAGTGTTTGAACTTTCTACCCAACGCGCCTCCAGCCGCGTTCACCTGCTCGAATGCCAATTGTGTCCCCTTATGAGAAGACTGCCCAAAAGCCGCTTCGGTCCCGGTGAGCGAGGCAAATTCACCCACAATGATGTCACCGGACGTATCTCCGCCACCCCCGGCAGCGGGAGCGGAGTTTTCGGATGGCTTGCATCCAACGAGCGCTGCGGCGGCCAGGGCGGCAAGGAATACCCGGCGGGGCGATGTCAGGTTTTTCATGAACAACAATCAGATCAATGGACCTAGGCACCTCCAAATGAGGCGCCTTCGGACCCACCGTAAGAATCCCGAACGACTGATTCAACCTGGAAACACGAGTGGAACACGTTTGTTTGACCACGAGCGCTCTCCACTCCTCCGATTCCCTTCGTGCCGGTTCTTCGTGTGAGTTCACGTTTCAGCCGGGTCTCATCTCACACGAAGAACCAGCCCCGACTCAGCGGGGTGTCTTGCAGCAATGAACTTGGCATGCTGGTCAGTTTCGGCGAGCGGGCACACCCTGAAACCTGTGAGGTGGCCACAGGTTGAGTTCTGTTCATTGGTAGACACGAAGACACATAGGAAATCGAACCGAAAACAGTCCACGACGCGACGGGATCACGATAATGCCAGGAACGGCGGGCGAGAAAATGGCCGAAACCAACGACCTTGGATGGTGGAGCCGACAGGGATCGAACCTGCGACCTTCTCATTGCGAACGAGATGCTCTACCAACTGAGCTACGACCCCGTCACCCAAGTCCCGCGGCGAACGGCGGGCTGCCGATGTATGGCGGACACAATGCCAGTTGGCAAGACCAGGTTTTCAGCCTTGCGCGGATTTGGCTCACCTTTTCAGCTTCGACAAGGAACGCTGTTCTTCCTAGCATTGGATCGTGAGCGACATCACTCGCATTCTTGACCGCGTTCAGGAGGGCCACTCGAAAGCCGCCGAGGAATTGCTTACGCTGGTCTATGATGAGCTTCGCAAACTCGCTGCCTTTAGAATGGCCAACGAAGGCGCTGGGCACACGTTGCAGCCGACCGCGCTCGTTCACGAAGCCTGGCTTAAGCTGGCTGGCTCGACTCAGCAGCAGTGGCACAATCGCAAACATTTCTTCGGCGCGGCGGCGGAAGCCATGCGCCGGATTCTGATTGACCGCGCTCGCAAGTGCAATCGTTCCAGGCACGGCCACGGTTTGGAACGGATTGATCTCAGTCGAGTTGACGTCGCGGTCGAGGCGGATGACGACACCCTCCTGGCGGTGGACGAAGCGTTGAGCCGTCTCGCGGAGGAATCACCAGAACGCGCGGAACTGGTGAAGCTTCGTTACTTCGTCGGACTGAGCCTTTCTGACGCCGCGGAAGCGCTGGGCATCTCCGAATCGACCGCCAAACGCCAGTGGAATTACGTCCGCGCCTGGCTGTTTCGCAAGCTGAAGGAATCGCGCGAATAAATTTCTCAACTTTTTTGAACCGGTTTGTGTGCCGCCAACGCCATGTATAAGTAGAACGGTTAGCGGCGGATGAAAACGATTCACGACACAATCGAAGACTTGCTCAACCAGGCGTTGGCGCTCAAACCGGAACAACGCGCCGATTTCCTCGCCAGCGCCTGCGGCCAGGACAACGTTCTCCGGGACAAGGTCGAAGCGCTCCTGAGAGCGTATGATGAGGCGGGTGGGTTTCTCCCGGAAGCCCCAAACATCCAGTACGCTCCTGTTTGCGAAGGCCCCGGCTCGGTGATTGGCCGTTACAAGCTTGTGAAAAACCTCGGCGAAGGCGGGATGGGAGTGGTGTATCTGGCCGAGCAGGAGGAACCGGTTCGCCGCCGCGTCGCGCTCAAGATCATCAAGCTCGGCATGGACACCAGGCAAGTTGTGGCCCGCTTCGAGGCCGAGCGACAGGCCCTCGCAATGATGGACCATCCGAACATCGCCAACATTTTTGACGCGGGAATCACCGGAAGTGTTGTAGCGAAGGCGTCCCCGCTTGCGAGTGATGGTGGCGTCTCGCCACCAGGACCAACGTCGGGCGAGACGCCCGAACAACCCACAAGCGAGGACGCCCGCGCCACTGTCTCCTCGGGCCGCCCGTACTTTGTTATGGAACTGGTGCAAGGCGAGCCCATCACCGAGTTCTGCGACAAGAACCGATTGTCCGCGGAGGAGCGCATCAAGCTGTTCATTCCGGTCTGCCAGGCGATTCAAAGCGCGCATCAGAAGGGGATCATTCACCGCGACATCAAGCCATCGAATGTGCTCGTGACGATGCATCACGACGAGCCGATGCCTAAGGTGATTGATTTCGGCATCGCCAAAGCGACGAACCAGAAGCTCACTGAAAAAACAATTTTCACTAACTTTGGAACGATGATCGGCACACCGGCCTACATGAGTCCGGAGCAAGCGGAGATGATCAGCATGGACGTGGATACGCGCAACGATATCTATTCGCTCGGCGTGCTGTTGTATGAACTGCTCACGGGCACCACCCCATTTCCAGAGAAACGGCTGCGCAGCGTGGGCTACGGCGAGATGCAGCGCATCATCCGCGAAGAAGAGCCGGAGCGGCCAAGCACGCGGCTGAAGAAAACTGTAACCGCCGGCGTGAGTCGCCGGACGGAAACCTCGACCAACTCCGAACGCCGAGATCGGAAATCTCAAATTGATGCGGACCTGGACTGGATCGTGATGAAGTGTCTGGAGAAGGACCGCAACCGGCGCTATGAGACGGCGAACAGTTTGGTGAGCGACATCATGCATTTCCTCAACGATGAACCTGTGATCGCCCGTCCACCGAGCACGGCGTATCGGTTCCAGAAATTGGTGCGGCGGCACCGCACGGCATCAGTTGCCGTCGCTTGTGTGAGCCTCGTTGTGGTTGTCGGAGTAATCGTTTCCACATGGGCGCTGATCCAGGAGCGCGCGTCCCGTGTGCGGGAGCAGGCGGCGCTCAAGCAGGCGACCGAACGTCTGGGCGCAGCACTCGCGTTTATCGACGAAGTCGTCAAGCAGGTCGCGCCCAGAATCGAGAATCTGGCGGGTGCGGCGGGCGCGCAAGAGTCGCTGGCTCAGTCTGGCTTGAAATTCGTCGAGCGATTGCGCGACAGCGCGGCAGACGATCCTGCCTTGCGAGTTGGTGTGGCCCGGTTGCTTTTGAAAGTGAGCGCCGCGCAGAATCCAGGAAATGCCAATTCCGTTGGAAACTACGCAGTCGGTTTGAAGCGAGCCCAGCAAGCCGCTGAATTGCTGGCGACGCAAACCCCAGGGATGAATGAGGCGGAGTGGGTGGAACTACGTTGGTGGGCAATATTCGCGAAAGTTCAATGCCTCAGTGGGCTGGGGCGCTGGGATGACGGAATTGCCAGCTCGAAGGAAATGGAGTCGTTACTCGACCAGTTAGAGCGTGTCCCCGAGCGCGCCCGCTGGGCTCGACGCCAACGCATGAACGTTCGCGTTAATTCTGGCTGGGCGACGATGAGCGCTGGGCGGCCCCTAGAGGCGATCGAGCGGTTTTTTCTGCCGGTTCTCGCCACCGATTGGGCGCGGACTGTTGCCAGTAATGAGAACGACAGCGCGAACGGCGACGAACTCGAGATCCTCAACCTCGTCAACGACAATATTGCATCGGCCTATGCGCTCCTTAAGCGATACGACGCCATGCTCCCCTACGCGGATGAATCAGTTCGCATTGCCGAGCTTCTAGTGCGGCGCTTTCCGGGCAATGCCAAGTGGGCGGCCCTGAGGCTTGAATGCTGGGCCCAGCAGGGGTGCGCCCTCGTGCGGGTCGGAAAGGTCGAACCAGGTCTGGCGGCGTTGACCAAGGGGCGTGAGGGAATTGAGAGCCTTGTGAAAAAGGACCCAGACAACGACCTGTTCCAAAGATATCGCGTCGTCATCGCGTCGTTCCAAGCGGTGGCGGTTGCGGGTTGGAGTAAAGAGGGTTCGGGTTCTGCGACAGACCGCCGCCAGCGACTGGCCAAGGCCGAAGCATACCTGGCCGAGGCGGAAGAGTTTTTCCGGACCGTTAAGTCGAAGACGGCAATGCTACCTGCAGCACGCGCCGAGGTGGCCGCGGCCCGAACAAAACTTGAGGCTTACGAGCGCGCTCAAACAAAACAATGAGGAAGGAAGACGCCATGAGAAGATTTCTTTCCGTGAATTTAGAATCCGCGCGAAGCGCCTGCGCTTGCCGCGACAAGCGCAGCGTGACGCCGCTTTCGCTTCGCGCACGATGCCCGCTCCCCACTAAAAAGGGTCGTCACCGCTGCATTCGACCAGCGCATTCAACAAGTTGGCGCAGGAAACTTTTAAGAATCGCGCCCGAGCATTCGCCTCCTGGCGCTTCGTTGAAATTGCGCTGAGTCCACTCTGGTTCCGCCAGAGCAAAACCAAACCGTGTTCATGAAAAACCGGCGCGCACCTTCCTTGTCTTATTCC
>SXSK01000097.1 GCA_005793375.1 Verrucomicrobiales bacterium
CCTCGATTTCTCAGGAGTCAGCATTGGGATCCAAGTTCAGATTGGATCCGATGTCTCGGTTCAATCAGGGAACAATTCTTTGACCTCGGCAGGAACGACCTTGGAAGGCGCTATCGGAAGCGCCAGCGACGATTCTTTTTCCGCGTCCCCGAATACCGCGATTGAGCTATCGTTGAACGCTGGGTCAGGAGAGAATGATGCGTTGATTTACGATTCCATGGGGGTTGCGACTGTTCAAACTCCCACCACGCTGCACACGACCGGATTTCAGGCAGTTCAAATTGCCGGATTCGATGGTGTTCAAATTGTAAATGTCCCAGAACCCGCCGAAGCAGCATCTGCAGCCCCGATAGAAATCCTTCATCAAGTGCCTCAACGTCTCGACGACGCCGATCAAAGCACGTTGGACGTGTCCGCGCCGGAAAACACTTGGTCCTTCCGTCTGGCCCTTTCCGCAACCGCCTGGCGCTCCAGTTCATCGATTTCCTTTATTCAATCCACATCCGCGATGGCCAATTCCAGTCTGGCGCAAGTCTCGTTTCCCAGTCTCGAAAGCCCCTTCCAAGAGCCACACCCCAACCAAGTCCTGGTCGCCAAACGAATCCACCGGCTAGGAGCAAACGGGAGGACGTCATGAAAATGTCACCGAACCGAGTCCATCCACGGTCAAGCACCTTGTTTTGCGTGTTCGCCCTGGTGTTCTTCACGAGCATCACGACGTTCGCTCAAAACTTCACCACCACCCAGATTGGTCGTGGCACTCTCGGCAGCATCAAACCTCTTGCCGATCCACCCGCTTCGTTTTTTGTCGTCGGAGGCGGCCAAGATATTGGTGGAACTATCGATCAATTTACCTTTCACCACATCGCCGCCCGTTTGGACTTCGATTGGCGTGTCCAAGTCGCGTTTTTGGGGCCTAATGACAATGACACCAAAGCCGGTTTGATGGTCCGGGAAGACACCTCTTCCGTCGGTCGAATGGCCTATGTCCGAGTTACCCCTTTCGGCGTGACCGCAAATAGACTCACGGGCGATGGCGACGTCGCCTTTCAATTCCGGTCACTCGCTCAATCTCCCGCTTCGAGTTGTGGCCAGTTCGTCTTTCTCAAGGATCCATTCGCCAATCAGTTCATTCGTTTGGTGAAAAGCGGTACTGTACTTGGAGCTTACCGCAGTACGGATGGAATCGATTGGACATTGCTCTGCAGCGAAGACTCAGCCAAGTGGGCCGGTGGCAAATTTGCGGACACATTTCTCGTCGGTTTAGCAGTGAGCCGTGGACCCGAGGGGACAAAAGAAACCGTCGATAGCCAATTTCAAGGCCTTAACAGTCGCGGGCCGTTCCCGCCCACGATTTCTGCAATACCAGATCAAGAACTCAACCAGGGTTCCAGCTCGCAGCCCCTTCCCTTCACGATAGGCGACGCGGATTCAGGTGTTTCAGCGCTCAAGATCACCACCCGCTCTTCCAATCCCTCCCTCATTCCAGATAACGCCATCGCAGTAACCCCGGCCGTCGTCGGAGCACCACCAAGCGCATGGACGATCGCAGTTTCCCCTTTGCGCGATCAACTAGGGGAATCTGAAATCATGGTTTCCGTTTCCGACGGTACATTCACAGCCAGCACCCGGTTTCGGATTAAGGTGAATCCGCTCGAATCGCCCATCGATTACGGGGATGCCCCTGACCCGCTTTATCGAACCTTAATCTCAAGCAAAGGGGCTAGCCATCGCGTCTTACAAGGCTACTCTCTCGGCAATTCGATCGATGGCGAGAAGGATGGTCAACCCAACGCCTCAGCGACTGGCGATGGAAGTGATGAAGATGGTGTTGTTTTCAACACCGCCATCGTTCCTGGAAAGGCCCTGGATCTCACCGTCACGCTGAAGCTTCCAGCCACATTAAAAACTGGCCAGATCGACGGATGGATGGATTGGAACGGTGACGGCGATTGGTTGGATGAGGGGGAGCATATCCTCCACACAGCTCAAGCGACTGGACCAAAACTTTACACGATCTCTGTCCCCGTAGTGGCAAGACCAGGCTCCACCTTTGCCAGATTCCGGCTAAGCCAGGACGGATTTGTGGAATCGTTCGGTCCCAGCAATGAGGCGGGCGAAGTCGAGGACTATCTCGTCTCGGTTCAATCGCCAGAACAGAACCTCGATTTCGGCGACGCGCCCGATCCAAAATATCCAACATTGCTCGCCAATAACGGAGCTCGGCATGTCGTCAATCACGACGTATTCCTGGGGAAACTGATCGATGCCGAGAAGGACGGACAACCCGACGCCAGCGCCAAAGGAGATGATACGACTCCAGCGCCCGATGGCGATGAAGATGGGGTGAAGTTCAGCGGCAATTTTGTCGTCGGCCAACCCGTCACGGTCATCGTGACCGCCAGCGTCAGTGGACGCCTCAGTGCTTGGTTCGATTGGGGTGTGGACTCCAGTTGGGCCGAACCGGGCGATGCCGTTTTGGCAAACGTGGCCGTGGCCAGCGGTCCCAATAGTTTTGTCATCACTGTGCCCGCAAACGCCAAGGCCGGCTCGACGTTCGCCCGTTTTCGCTACAGTCGTCAGGACGTGAAGGAGTTCGTTGGATTACTGCCCGACGGCGAAGTCGAGGATTACCTCATTCGGATCGGAGCTCAGACCAATCTCGATTTCGGCGATGCGCC
>SXSK01000098.1 GCA_005793375.1 Verrucomicrobiales bacterium
ATCGGATCTCCAACTCATCCAAAGCCGTTTGTTGCTCGTGCTCGGGTAGCGTAATAGGCTCGGACATGCCGGCAGTTAAATAAAGTCAGCGCCTTTTGTTTCACCTGCCTCCTTAAAGTCGAAATCTTGAAACTGCCCTGCGCATCACGCCGCATGGTTTGGCCCAATGACCGCTGCTTGGAGGAAGATTCTGCGAGGGTCATGAGTATCACTCCGGGACCGAGAGAGGGAGCAATGATGGGATATGTCATACCGGCGGACTGGAGGCAATTCAAGAGAATATCTGAATTCGCTGAATTCGGTGAACTCGGAGGAAGACAAAAAGAGGACGGACAAAAAGAGAATGGATTTCAGCGACGGAATTGAGACTGGAGCCATTGGCCCGCTTGGCAGAACTCATCCCAGTTGTGGCAGGCCCGTCTGCGGCAGGGCACCCGCACCGTTCACAAATCGGGCAGCCGCTCCTGCAGCCAGCGCAAATCTTGAAGATCCTCTTTGCCCTGGACAGGACTGCGCAAAGCCATCTTTGCTTTCGGGTGCCTCCACCGGTGCTGATCCACGTGCCCATCCACGTAGGAAAGATTAGCCCCCTGGGCGTGGCGATCGGACGGAATCGAGATCCACTCATTCATCCCAGGGAGAACGGTAAAGGCCGCGTCACCGAAGCTGCGCTCCCCGTCGTCAATGAACCATCGTCACACCACAGACTCTCTTGGCCTGGCATCGGCGGCTAATTGCCAAGAAGTACGAACTGAATTCACTGATTGCAAATTGCTCTTGAGGAGCCGCCATTCAGCCCACGCGAAGAGTGGCGCGGGCAAGCTGAGTCTGGACTTTTATTGATAGGAATTCCCTTTTGACGTTCCGCGATTAAGGGAGATTAGGTTTATTGAATCCGGCGAATTTCGATCACATTCCTCCGTCAGTGGGCTGAAGCAAGTGAATTTAGTTGTGAGTGGCAGAAAGTCTATCGATCAGGGAAATGATTGATTGGCGGGAAGGTTGGAAGACTATTAAGCGGGTATCTTGGCCGCTCTCTGCATCGTTCTGACATACCCTCTTTCGATCTACCGACGGCGACATGGGCAATCTGGAAAAGACCAGGAAATGATCCAGCTCATCCGGCTGATCAGGAGCGCCAATCGATTACTATCGTCGGAGCGCCTTCCTATCAATAACGGGTTCAAATCGGCCTTGACTCAGACAGAACCCAGCCGAAGAGTGGGTAAAAATCTCGCTGGCACCGAAAACCGAATCTCGGCCTTCGCGGAGCGTCAAAAGCAAATCACAAAGTTAAAATAAGCAAATCAATCCATGAAGACCAAATCCATCTCGAATTCGGGGTTCACATTGATCGAACTTCTGGTGGTGATCGCCATCATTGCGATCCTGGCAGGCATGCTGCTGCCTGCACTGGCCAAGGCCAAGACGAAAGCGCAGGGCATCATGTGCCTGAACAACACGAAGCAGCTGGGATTGGCAACCCTCATGTACACCGGGGATTACCAGGATTGGTTTCCTCCGAACCTGAATGGCGGCACGAAAGATACGAATGCCAGTTGGGTCGCTGGCTGGGTCGATTGGGCGCCCGGCAACTCCGACAACACCAACACCCTGTTCCTGCTCAACGCCAAGATCGGCTCATACACGAAGAGCGTGGGCATCTACTCCTGTCCCGCTGACATCCACCCGGTCAAAAACGGATCCACGTCGCGCCGGCGGGTCCGGGCGGTGGCGATGAACGGCTTTATCGAAGGTGGCGCCTACGGTCTTAAGTCGGCGGGCTCGACCTGGTACTCCAGCTACCAGAACTTCAACAAGACCTCCGACATCACGGGAATTGGAGCTTCCGACCTATGGTTGATGAATGACGAACACCCGGACAGCATCAACGACGGTTGGGAAATCATGAATCCCACCGATTTGAACAGCTGGGTGGACCTGCCTGCGAGTTACCACAATGGCGCGTGCGGATTCAACTTCACAGACGGCCACAGTGAGATCCGAAAGTGGGTCGAACCCAGCACCAAAGTTAAGGTGAAGTATTCCCAATACAACGGATTCGCCGCACCGAAGAGCCGCGACATTGCCTGGATCATCCAACATTCCACCTTCAAGCGCTGAAGGACAGCAACAGTCCGGCAAATGGTGTCCTGCCGAATTGGCGGCAGGATGCTCCGCGCATATAGGCCGTCCGCTGTGCCTTTGCGCCTCAGAGCCGCGTACGGACCAAGATGCCCGGTTGGCGAGTTGGGGCAACCTGCCGTGCCGCCACCCTGTTCACGAAGGGTTGCGAGAGAATCGGAATTCACCCCAACTCTCTACCATTATTGGTACGTGCCGTCCTTCGCTGAAACCCGTAAGGTCAAAATATTCGAATCCGCTAGTCCGCAATCGTTTCGGCAGGTTCATGGGGTTGCATACGATCCTGCTCTGACACCATTTTTCCGCTCAATGAACTGGAAACGAATCCTCGCTTACATCAGCGGTTCGGTGGATCAGGAACTACTGCTCCGCAACGAGTATCTGGCCACTGAAAATCGGATTCTTCGGAACCAGATCCAGGGTCGTTTGCAGCTCAATGACTCCGACCGGATTACCTTGGCCGAGATCGGCAAACGGCTTTTTAGAAAAGCACTCGAAGAAGTCGCCCAAATGGTTCGTCCAGAAACTTTCATGCAGAGCGGAACCACCAAGGTAAGGACAACGTAATCCTGTTTCCCGAGCCTGAAGACCACATCGGCGAATCCACCGGCCCTATACAAAGTCGCGAACGCCTCGGCGGCCTCCTAAGGTTCTATTATCGCGAAGCCGCATGAGTTTTTTGACCATACGAGTGCGGTGGCCCTCCACCGCTTTTGGGGAATTGCAGGGACGACCGATCTCCAAAATTCCCACAACTCGGAGATGCGCCCATCGATGCCCCCGAACCGCCATCTTCTTGACGCATCGTTGGGTTAAGACCACGCTCTTCGTGTATGCAGCGTTTAATGCGATCCACCCGCCAGCGCCGCTTCGCAATTCTTGGTGTTTTCTGGCCAGGAAGGAAAGCTCCGACTTCGGAATAGAATGAGAACGATCGCGGCAGCGTTTTTTCGGGGTGCCCTCTGTTGGGCTTGTCTGGCGCTTGCGTCCATCGGGGATGCGGCGACCCCTAATCCGGATGCCTCGGGAACCAATATCCACTGGAGTCTGCGACCGCTTCCGACAATGAAGCAACTCGGATCGGCTTTCTCCGATTCGGACTCTGCTCTCCAACCTATCGACCGCTACATCCACCGCCGGCTCGAGGCCGCGGGCCTTTCGCCGGCCCGGCGCGAGTCCCCCCACCGGCAAGTGCGCCGACTGAGCCTGATGCTCACCGGACTGCCCCCGGACCCTGCCGTCGTCAACGCATTCACCAGCCGCCCGACAGACGACCAATATCTGGCTCTCGTGGACCGAACTCTGCAGTTGCCCCAATTCGGTGAGCGTTGGGCCAGACATTGGATGGATGTCGTGCGCTTCGCTGAGAGTTATGGTTACGAGTGGAATTACATCATTCGGGAAGCGTGGCGGTATCGTGACTATCTCATCCGCGCCTTCAACCAGGATCTGCCCTACGATCAGTTCATCCGCGAGCATATTGCCGGCGATCTCCTTGATCCACCGCGAACCAACGAAGAACTCGGGCTCAACGAATCTCTGATTGGCGGCGCGTTTTATCGCTTTGGCGAGACAGGCCATGACGATTGTCTGATATACTCTGAGATCGGCCTGGACGTAATGGACAACCAAATTGATACGCTCTCCACAACGTTCCAGGCCATGACGGTTTCCTGCTCGCGCTGCCACGATCACAAGATTGATGACATACCACAGACGGACTATTACGCGTTGCTGGGGATCATGGCCAGTTCCCGACAGGTGATCCGGACCCTCGACCTGCCGCACCGGCAGGATCCGCTCAAAAAGAAACTTGCGGGCGTCAAGAACCAGATCCGCTCGGAACTCGCCGAGGTCTGGCTGCGTGAAACCGACGGCATTTGTGTGGAAACGTTGAATCAGCGGCTTGCTCCAGCCGCCGCCGATAAGATGGAGCACCCGCTTTTTTCGTGGCGAACCATGACTGTTCTTCCTGAGGGCGGGGGAGAGAGCAAAGCGTGGGCAGATCGATGGGGCGAATCCCGGGAGGCGATGCGCAAGGAACACGAACGGAGGCTCGCTTTCAATCGGGAGAATTTCGTCCTGTTCGGCGACTTTACGGGCGTGTCCCAACATCGTTCCGGCTGGGGATTCGAAGGGCTCGGCACCGAGAGCGGTGGGGCATTCCTTTCTGACGGGGATTTCTCAGTGCTTCCTGAGGGGACTAATGTCATCCACGGCGTCTTGCCCGCCGGGTTTTTCTCCCACGGCCTGTCCCAAAAGCTGAATGCGACCCTGCGTTCGCCGTTCCTTCCCGGCGACAAGAAGTTCGTCAGTTACCAGGCAGCAGGCGAACGGAACAGCGTCTGCCGAACGGTCATTGGCAATTGTTCGTTGCCCTACTTCCACACCGAACGCTTCAGTTCGCCGCAGTTTTCATGGAAACGTGTTAGTTTGGAAAAGCTCCGCACCTCCCCCCTCGTCCGGTTGAGGTCCTATCTGGAGTTGGCGACGGTGCTGGACGATCAAGGTTATCCGATTCTCAACCGGCCCCAGGCGGAGTATCAAGCGACCCTCGACAACTCGCGCTCCTATTTCGGGGTCACCAAGGTGTGGGTTCACGACGTGGAGCAGTCGCCACTCGCTGAATTGGACGCACCCCTCCAGGTGTTCGCGACCGCAGTCTCCAATCCACAGGAGTTAGCACAGCGTTACCAGGAGATTTTAAGGGGAGCGATCGTCAGATGGTCGACGGCCAAGGCAGGCCCGACCGATGTGTTCTGGTTGAACGCCTTCATGGATCTCAAATTCTTGGGGCGCCAGATGAACGCTTCCCCAAGCTTGGGCCAACGCGTCGATGAGTATCGGCAACTCGAAGCTCGCATCGAAACACCGATGCGCATCACCGGTGTCGCCGACCAGGACGACGGCTTTGACGTGCCTCTCTTTGTGCGGGGGGATGCCGCCAGCCCCGGGCCGGAGGTGCCACGGCGTTTCCTTTCGGAGATCGAACCCCTGATCCCGAATCGACCGCCGCGGACAGGGAGCGGCCGCCGGCGACTCGCCGAGATGATTGCCCGCGCTGAAAACCCGCTCACCGCCCGAGTCATGGCTAACCGGATCTGGCACTACCTTTTCGGCAACGGCATCGTGCGTTCGGTTGATAATTTCGGGAAACTAGGCGAAGAACCCAGCCACCCTGAATTGCTCGACTACCTGGCGCGGCGGTTGATCGATTCCGGTTGGTCGGTCAAGACCCTCGTTCGGGAGATTGTACTCAGCGACACGTTCAGGCAGGCGTCGGCGATGAACGCCCAAGTCGGATCCGTGGACCCGGAGAACCGCCTGTTTCACCGCTACCACTCGCGCCGTCTCGAAGCCGAGGTGATTCGCGATTCGATGCTTTGGGCTTCAGGCCGCCTCGACCTGACGCTCTTTGGTCCCAGCATCGATCCCTACCGCCCCGAGGACAACAACCGCCGCAAGCTTTACGCGGGGCCTCTCGATGGGGCAGGCCGCAGAAGTCTCTACCTCAAAGTCACGCGGATGGGCCCGGACAAATTGCTAGAGCTTTTTAATCTGCCAGATCCCTCGGCGACTCGCGGGCGTCGCGATTTGACGAACGTCCCCGCTCAGGCGCTGGGCCTGCTCAATCATCCCTTCGTGCATGAACAAGCGGAGGTTCACGCCCGACATCTTCTTGCGGAGACAGGAACTGGCATCCGGTTCGAATCGTCACTGGACCATTTGTTTCTCCGGTTGCTCAGTCGCGCGCCCACTGAAATCGAACGGCGGGAATACGTTGACTATTTCAAGGAGCTTGCTGCGGGCCACGGTATCACTGCAGTCGATGAAGCTCTGAAAAGCGTCGCGGTGTGGAAAGACCTGATTCACACCTTGTATAATTTGAAGGAATTCACCTATGCCCTTTGATGCGGATTCTCCCTCTTCCTTGATCACTCGACGGGCGATGATACGGGCTTCTCTGGGCACGGTCATTTCGCTCGGGAGTTTGCCCGGAAAACTGCTCGCCACCGACCGCGGCAATCCGCGCGCGTCCGTTCGCATTCCCCACCTGATTCCGAAAGCAAAGCACGTGGTCTTCTGTTTTATGCAGGGCGGCATGTCGCACGTGGACATTTTCGACCCGAAACGGGCGCTGACAGAGCATGACGGGAAGCCGGCAGCCATCGCCAATGTCCAGTCCCAGGTCGGCGGAGATCGGAAATGGCTGAAGAGCCCGTGGCCATTCCGCCACCACGGGCAGTCCGGCACGCCGATCAGCAGCCTGCTGCCCTGCCTGGCGGATTGTGCCGACGATTTCACCGTAATCCGTTCCATGCGGGCGGGACTTCCGCTGCACTCGGTCGGGAATCTCTTCATTCATTCGGGCCGCAACCGGGCGGGATTTCCCAGCCTCGGCGCCTGGATCAACTACGGGCTCGGCAGCAAGAATCAGAATCTGCCGGGACACATCCTCATGCATTACGACGAAGTTCTTCCCGGCGGGATGGAGAATTTTTCCAGCGGCTTTCTCCCCGCGCAGCATCAGGCGACCCCGGTTCGAGCCGACGGCATTCCCATCGACAACCTCGATTCCAGGCATCAATCCGCCGCTATCCAGAACCTTGAATTGGAGTTTCTCCAGCGCCGCGACCGCACGCTTTCCGTGGAACTCGGCGGCCCCGGGGACATTGATGCCGCCGTTTTGAATTACGAACTCGCCCATCGGATGCAGGATCATCTGCCCAAGGTTCTCGATCTGAAGTCCGAATCTGCGGCGGTTCAAAAACTCTACGGGTTGGGATCCGGCAACGCGCAGAAAGAGCGTTACGCCACCCATTGCCTGCGAACCCGGCGATTGATTGAGGCGGGTGTGCGCTTTGTCGAAATCGTCACACCGCCCGGATTCAGCGAGAATGGTTCTTGGGACCAGCACGGCGATTTGAAGAAAGGGCATGAGGCGAACGCCTTCATCGTCGACCAGCCAATCGCGGCTCTGATTCGGGACTTGAAGGCGCGGGGGTTATTCGACGACACCATCATCCTGATCTCTGGTGAGATGGGCCGAACCCCCCATTCCGGTGGCCGGGACGGCCGGGATCATCACACTTCTTGTTTCTCAATCCTGGTGGCGGGGGGCGGATTCAAGAAGGGATTCGTCTATGGCGAGACCGACGAATTCGGCATGACTGTGGCCAATAATCCCGTTTCGGTCCACGACTTGCACGCCACCATTCTCCACCAGTTGGGACTCGACCACGAAGCCTTGAC
>SXSK01000099.1 GCA_005793375.1 Verrucomicrobiales bacterium
CAAGAAGCCATGCGCTTACTTTCAAGCGTGGCCATTGTGAAAAATCAGCCGAGTTCTCAATATCCCGCCTGCCTATTGTTCTTCCGCGGGTCCATCCTTCAACCAATCCGGCCAAACCACTTTTCTTGAAACTGCCCTGCTGGCGGATGAACCCGGTGCGAAATGGCTGGAAGCCACCGCCAGTCTCGCTTACGCGCTTGCCCGCGACGGCCAGAGCTCAGCAGCCGATTCGCTATTGGTGAGCCTTTTGCCGCACTCCGACGAAACTCGTGCCGCCGTCTCCCTGGCGTGGGTCTACACCGCCGTGGTCGATCACGAAAAAGCCATCCATTGGCTAGAAGTTGGTTACCAACGCCGCGACCCTTGGATGATTTGGATCAAAGTGGATCCGCGATTGGAACCATTGCGGGGCGAGGAGGGCTTCAAAAAAATTCTGAAACGGATCCATTTGGACTAACCGGCCACCCCCATGATTTGAAAGGGAGCGACTCCACCGGTCGCCAGGCTTTCCATCCCCACCAACACCAATGTCTCCCCAGCAGCCATATCACCGACAGCGCCAGCTTGACCTGGGTTCCACTGGAGATTTCGGCATGCAGTTCATGGGTCCAATTTGCCGACACCCGTATCTTCGTGGAACGTGCTGTGGCGCTCCTTGGAAGTTCCGTTTTACCGGACGACGGCTCGGTAGAAGGTCTGGTTGGATGGAATATTCTTCGACTCGGTGACTTCGCCACTGGGCCAAGTCAGTCAAAGCGCGTTCAGATGGTTGGCGACGTTCCTACGGACCATTACCAGGATGGCGTTGACTTGGTCCAACCCTTCCCGCATCCGATCCCATTCGATTTGAAATCCGTAGCCGTGGTGGACGACATGGCGGAAACGTCGGTAGGGGCTGAGTTGGCGCGACTGCGCATCGTCGAATAACACAGGCAGCGGGGGTATTCGGGCGGACAGAACCTCTTGAACAAATCGAGATGCCAACTCTCTGCAGTCGGCAATTCGACTCCATGAAAACGACTCAGACGTTTAAGGATGTTTTCGATGCCTGAGTAGAACTGCGCAAGAAATGCAGCCGCCGCCACTTTCTCGCGCACTGTCGGCTGTCGACCGGCCACATCGCGCCGTAAGGACTCGAGCTCATGCACCACTTGCTGCAATGCTTCGAATTCAATGGCGATCTCCGCTTTCAGTTCTTCGGCTGTCACAAGAGCACGCGAGACCGTTTTTCGATCAGCTGAGTGAATGGGGTTGGAGGATCGAGCGGGAGTAAGTCGACAGGGACGGCCAGAGTTTCCTCCAGCGCAGCCGCCAACTCGAAAAGCTTCCAACCAGGAACCCCCGCGCAGGCCAGGTCCAAATCGCGCGCCGCCTCGGGATTCTCAACCCCGCTACCAAAAAGCAGCAGCCGTTTGGCTCCAAATTCCCAGATCACGGCTTGATCGGCACGAGATAATCGCGGGTCCAGGGTGGTGTGGGAGGAACCTGGCGTTGGTTTCCCCACTCATTTTTTTGCACACGCCAGTTGGGACGCAGGGGTTCCTCTATCGGTTCACCGCCCTCGATGGCAGCTTTCCATTGTGAATCGGACAGACGCCGCGGCGGGCCTATCAATTCGAACTCGAAGTGACTCAGGACCGGGCCGGCGAACATCACGGGTTGGCCCTCGAACTCGACGGCGATGAAGGCCATGTTTACCGGGCCGATCCCTTCGTGCAGCACGCTGCCAGGATCACCGAAGCTGGGAACATCCGTGTGCACGTCCGCGACAATGGCGTCGAATTTGCCGACGCCGGTGTCTTCGTGGAAGGCCTCATTACGTTCGTGAAGAATGCTGCGGTAGAAGAGTTGCGGATACCAACCATCATAGCTGCGAACTCTGCCAGAGCCTTGGGGAATATGCTGCAGTTGAATTAAGTTGCAGGCCCATTCTTCGAGTGAAGGGAATTCTGAAAGACGCCCGCCATCTCGTTGCAATTGCGCGATAGCCTCGAGCCGCTTTAGCGCATTCAGGAAGCGCTCCAAATGCGCGATTTGCCGTGTCTGAACCTCACTTAGCTCGGCCTGGCCGAAGAGGGTTCCGAGCCTCCGACGTTGTTCCTCGTCCAGTTTCCCCGGATCCAACTCAGCCAACGCCTCCCACTCGGCTAGGGAACTGGGGTCACCGAGTGGTCGATAAGCGAACCGAGTCTTCCCCTCGTAACTCAGTCCGACCACAGCCTGCCGGGTCCGCTCCACCATCTCACGCATCCGCGTCCAAAACGTCGGATGCGGTTCGACCAGCACCGCCGGAAATTCGCAAGACCCCATTTCGGTGTAACTCTGCATTGCGTAAAGGATTGTATCGTGCCGGAGCTGTGACCAGGAGGCGAGCTGAGTATTGAGCGACTTCATGGCCCACGCCTTCGTGCGCAGAGCCTGTGGAAATTTAGGGTCAGTGAGCGGCTTCGACAGTTCACGCAAGGTGCCGAGCCAGTCCATGTATAGGTTACTGGTCCATGCACCAGGCCCTTGGCCATCCATCACGCCGCGCACGGCGGCGAGGTTGTGCTGATAATTAAAGCCGTCGCGGAATGGATGGCGCGCGGGCGTTTGATCTTTCAGCCTCGCCAAAAGCTCGGGCACAGTCTGGTTGTTCCCAAGAGTGCTAAAGGCCACATCCAAAGCGCTCGGCACTCGGCGACGCACTTTGTCCTCGGGACCGGGCTTGCCGTCCTCATCCCAAATAATGCTGTCGAAAACACTCTGCGCCAGCGCCCAACTGTCCGGCACGAACTTCTGCCCGAATACGGTGAACGATTGCGGCAATTGGCTCTGCTCACGGCCCAACGGCGAGATAAAATAATCCGAGCGGATGTTCTGCACCCCGATTTGGCCCTGGGCGATTTGCTCCTGCAAGCGCAGCAGTGCGGCCAAGTCCGGCAGATCGGTCAGCGCGGTGATCTTCGCGGCTTTCAGCAGATCGCCGAGCTGCGCAAAAGTTGCCGAGTCGGTCCACCCGACGAACACCTGGATAATTTGCTCGAACTGCCGCCAGCGCTCAAACTGGCCGGATTGATTTAGGAGCCAATTCAGCACCAGCGCCGTTCCCAGCTCTCGCGGTGGCGCTGGGTGCGGCGGCGTGCAACCTGAGTCTTGAAATGGCCCGCCCGCCAGGCGTAGGTCGGTTCGCCCGAGCCACATGACGCTTTGAAAGTAGCGCCCGAGCCTGGGTGAGTTTTCGTAATGACCGCGCACTTTGAACTGTGAGAAGTCTACCGCGCGCGGCGCCCCAAAAAGATCGAAGCACGTATCGAGCTCAGGCTCTTCTTCGCGAATGGACTGGAGCGTCTTCGCCACCCGCGCGTCCTGCCCGAGGGCGCTGGGAGCAGGCTTGCCCTTGAGTAACGTGCGTGCAACAGCGAGGAAATAGTCCGCGTCGAGCGCGCTGTCCTTCAGCACGCCATTGCCCACCTGCTCTGCAGCTTCGGCCAGCTTGCCAGCCATTCCATCGAGCAAGCGGTCCAGGTTCTCGTAGAGGAAGGTTTCCTCCAATTCCTCCAGCATCGCGTCGTAGGTACGATGCCAGGCATGCAGGATGGCGTCGGTGGAAACATAAACTGGCATGTCATCCTTCCAGATACGGTAGAATTGATCGGCGAAGCTCGGCATGGCTTGGCGTTCACTGACGACAAACCCATTCTTCTTAAACACCCCCAGTTCTTCAGCGCTGAGGCGAAAGTCGGTGGCGCGGATCGGCTCGATCTCGGGAATACGCGTGGCATTGACCCAGGAGGGATCGCTGTTGAATTCGGAGAAGTACTTTGCCTGCGTGACATCGAAGCTAACGAGATCGAGATAATTATTTGGGAAAGGGTACTTCGCCGCGAATTGGTCCGGCGTGATCTGGCCTAGATTTTTCAATTCGGCAGCAAACGCCGAGCCGTAGCCGAAGACTTCCGCGCCGCCCGAAGCGAGCGCGGCCTTGGCGATGGCGTCATGACGCGCGAGCAGACGGTAAAACGCCCGTGCGCGGTCGCTGGCAAACGATCGCAGA
>SXSK01000100.1 GCA_005793375.1 Verrucomicrobiales bacterium
AGGCATTGGCCTTTTCACTCATGGGCAGCAGGCTCTTCAGCTCCCGCGGGGCAAGCAGTCGGCGGCATTCGACAACACGGAGGTCGTTCGTTCGTTGCATAATTGACCGCACCACTCTAGTCGCATTTCTTGATGGGGTGAAGGGAAACGTCATGCCGGTGCTCCGGCGGCGCAACCACTTCATTTGTAAGAGACTGCGGAAAATGAACGCCAGCACAATAGGATTTCAAGGGCTTCGACCGCCACGAGTCCCTTGTCAATAACTCCCAGGAACACCCGCGACAACGCACTTGCCGCTGCGCCGTGCCCTACCTAGGGTATCGGAGATGCAACGTGCCTATCTATTTTGCATGGCCGCAAGCCTTTGGAGTTCCTCAGTTCACGGTCAGGCAGTCAGTGCCGCCGACCTGGCCGCCGTCCGGGCGGAACTGGCCGAGGACAATAAATTGGTGCGCACGGATTTCAACAGCCTCGAGCAACGCGTTGAGATACTGGCGAAAAATGTTCAGCAACTCAGCGACGCCTTGCGACGAACCGAGGCGGAGAATCGATCCCTCCGTGAAGCGATTTCCAAAGCCACCGTCGGATTGACAACTCGCAAAGAATTGGAACAAGTCCTCGAACAGTTGAGAGAAGTCGACAAGAAGCGAGTCGACGACGGCAAAGCCATCCGCGATTCACTCGGTCATCTCGGCGAACAACTCGACAAAATCGGCCGCCTTGCCGCCGCCCCCGCCCCCGCTTCACCATCCGTCACTGATGATCGCCGAAAACCAAATCGGGATCCTGAACGCAGCTCCAGCTCCCCGCCCCGCAACGAGGACAACACCACCGAACCGCCATCGGAGTTCTATGAACACGTGGTGCATGAGCGAGAAACCTTGGGAATGATCATCGCCGCCTATAACAAAGAACACAATTTGAAGATCCGAATGAATGACGTTCTCAAGGCCAACCCGCGCCTAAAGGACCCGAAAAAAATCTTCGTCGGTATGAAACTTCGGATCCCCGCCGTTAAATAACCCACAGTTGCCGACTGACAGGTCGGCATCTCAGAAGTCCGGCGCCCATGCCCCCCGAATCTACGGCCTCTACGATCCAGCCCGCCTCATTCACTGGACCCGGATCCACCGCAAGTCGCTGGTTCTCCGCCAAGCGCCTGCGTTTTTTGCACTTGTACCTGGGTGTCTTCTTCGCCCCGCTCCTGCTTTTTTTTATTGGAACCGGGTGGTATCAGATTCAAAACCGCGATCGTCTCAAAGACCCCAGTGAAGCGGAAACGTTGGTCCAGAAGTTTCGGGTGGTTCACACGGACCAGATCTACCCTTCGGAACAGGAATTTAAGCGACGTTCGTCGCCCAAATGGTTCGGCGCCCTGGTCGGGACGATGTCCGCCGCCATGATTATCACGACGGTTCTTGGTCTGGTACTGGCCTTTCGCTTCACCAGGAATCCTTGGCCCGCCTGCCTGGCCTTGGGCATGGGCATTCTCGTTCCGATATTGGTGTTATGGGCCGGGCAACAACGCTGAACCCTCCACCGCACCCTTAGCGACGGAATCGATCTAGGTCCAATCGGTCAGCCACCAATTTCCTCACCAATCCTTGCTGTTCCTCGATTCGCTGATTGGCATCCATCACCAAGAACTGGAACTCCGTGCTCATCGCCAGGTACTGCTCAAAAATCCGGCCCTGAAAGATGCGAAAACTCTCGTACGGATCGTTGGACAACCCCAGATCCATCCCGGCTTCGTGATGCTTCAGCGTGGGGCGGCCGTCCAGAATGCGCGCCAGGGAGACTTCCAAGTGCGCCTTGAAAAAGAAGGTGATGTCGGGCAGCGCCGCAAAATCGTACACCTCACGAACCCATTCCGGCGGGCAGCCACGAACCACATCACGCGCGAATGCAGTGAAGATATAGCGATCGCATAGGACCAGATATCCCGCCTTGAGCAAGGGCAGCAATTGACGCTCGTACCGATCGGCAAAGTCCGTCGCATGTATCAGGCTAAACGTCGTGGGGGTGAGCAGATCCATCTTCTTTCCCTTGCTCGTGGCATTCTTTACCAAATCCGACGAATTCCACTCCGAAAAGAAAACCGTGAAGCGTTGCATCTCCATCCAGCGTTTCAACAGGTAGATCTGGGTCGATTTGCCGGAACCATCCAAGCCTTCGACCGCAATCAATCGCCCCGGCAACCCCATCTCGGCAAAGGTCTTCTTCACGGGCAGTGTTCTAACGGAAGGAGCCCGACTTGAGCAACACCCCCCGGTAAGTTTCTACGCTTGGCTGTATTGCCCCTGGAGAAAATCGATCGCCAAAATGTGAGCTGGAGTGGGTGGGAATCGACGTTATGTCCCGAAAGAGGCGCCTTCTGCTCGAAAGCCCCATCAGCTCCACTGTTGCCTTCGACATCCAGTCCCGCCTAGGCTCCCCGCTCTTCTGTCACATGAAGGTTTATATCGACGGCAAATTTCTCGACGAAAAGAACGCCAAAGTCAGTGTGTTTGACCACGGCTTGCTCTATGGAGACGGTGTTTTTGAAGGCATCCGGGCCTACAACGGGCGCGTCTTCAAACTCGCCGAACATATCGAACGTCTGTACTGGTCGGCCAAGGCCATTCTCCTGACCATTCCCATCTCACCGGCAGAGATGACTCGGGCGGTGGTTGAGACATGTCGTCGAAACAAGCTGCGCGACGGCTACATCCGACTCGTCGTGACCCGTGGCGTCGGCACCCTTGGCCTAAATCCAAATCGCTGCAAACGCGCTAGCGTCATTGTGATCGCGGATAAGCTCCAACTTTATCCCATCGAATACTACGAAAAGGGGTTGGACATCGTCACCGTGGCCACCACACGCATGCTGCCGAATTCGGTCAACCCCGCCATTAAGTCGCTAAACTACCTGAACAACATTCTGGCGAAGATTGAAGCGAACAATGCCGGCGTGGAGGAGGCGATCATGCTGAATTCCGAAGGATTCGTCGCAGAATGTACCGGCGACAATATCTTCATCGTCCAAAAAGGACGCCTCATGACACCACCCCTGTCCGCCGGGGCATTGTACGGCATCACGCGAAATACCGTGATCGACTGCGCGCACGAACTTCAGATTCCTTCGAGTGAACCAAATTTGACCCGCTATGATCTCTTTACCGCGGACGAATGTTTCCTCACGGGAACAGGCGCAGAATTGATTCCCGTGGTGAAAATTGACGGGCGGATCATTGGAAATGGCAAACCTGGACCGGTTTACGGTCGATTGAATCAGCGTTTCCGCGAATTGACGCAGACCACCGGCGAGCCGATAGAGTAATCGATAACGGCGACCGCGTCGCATGCCCTTGTTCCAACGATTTCTGAGACTGACCGCCAACCAGCGCATGGCGCTATTGGCTCTGGTGGTGTTTAGTCTCGACCAAATCACAAAACTTGCGGTGTTGCAGTGGCTCGGGTTTCAGGAGGAACGAATCATTCTCGAGGGCTTCTTTAAGTTCGTTCATTGGGGAAACACCGGCGCCGCCTGGAGCATGTTCCGGGGTCAGAACAATCTGCTAGCCGGCGTGTCCGCCATCGCAATGTTCGCTCTCTGGCGTTATCGCCATCATTTCGAGGCTGACCACTTGCTTAGTCAGATTTCGTTAGGTCTCTTGTTCGGAGGGATTCTCGGCAACTTGCTCGACCGATTGCTTCCCAGTCGACGCCACGTCATCGACTTCATCTATTTTCACCTCCAGCCACGAGACGGTCCTGAAATTGGATTCCCCGCCTTTAATGTTGCGGACTCGGCCATCTGCATTGGCGTCGGTCTAATGATGATGCTATCCTGGATGCGGCATCCAAGTACTCCCGAGCGATCATCGCTTCCTCCCGGCGTCGTTCCTGGACCCACGGAATCACCCAAACCCTAGTTTTCCGCGGTCACCTGGATGCGATGACTCTGGATTCACCCATCACCATTCCACGGCCCATAGTCCTTGCCGGCCCCACTGCCTCCGGTAAATCAGCCGTCGCCCTCGCTCTAGCCTCACAACTCGGGGGTGAAATCATTTCGGTCGACTCCATGCAGGTCTATCGAGGCCTGGATGTCGGCACCGCGAAGCCATCTTCAGCGGAGCGCCACCAAGTCCCACATCATCTCATTGATGTCGCCAACTTGAACGAGTCATTCGACGCCGCGCGGTTCCATGAACTCGCCAACCAGGCACTCATCGAGATTTCCAGCCGCGGACGAATCCCCATTTTATGTGGCGGCACCGGCCTCTACTTCAACGTGTGGATGGGGGGTCTTGGAAGTGCCCCCGCCCCCAATCCACAGCTCCGGGCGGAACTGGAAGCCAAACCACTGGCCGAATTGCTGGAGGAACTTGCCCGGATGGATTTCATTACGTTTAACGAAATCGACACGGCGAATCGTCGACGGGTGGTGCGTGCCGTTGAAGTGATCCGACTCACGGGCATCCCGTTTTCCCAGCAACGCGCCCGTTGGGGCGATGTCCCGATTGCCATCCAAGGCCGCTGTTTTGGATTGGCACGAGAACGCGACGATTTGCATCAGCGCATTCATCGGCGCGTCGACGACATGTTCGCACGAGGTTTGGTCGGGGAAACACAACGACTCCTCGCCCAGGGTCTCGATCAAAACCGGACGGCGATGCAAGCCATTGGCTATCGCCAGGTGGTGGAGCATCTTCGTGGTGAGCGCGGCCTGCGCGAAACCATCGAGTTGGTAAAAACTCGGACGCGCCAGTTCGCTAAACGCCAACTGACCTGGTTTCGCGGGCAAATGGATCTGAATTGGGTCCCAGTGGCCCGAGACGAAGCACCCGAACGGACAGTCGACCGACTTTTGGAAGCCTCCAGTTTGAACTAGCCAGGCAATTCACTCGCGACCTTTTACATTCCAAAAAAGCCTATTCCCACTCGATTGTTCCGGGTGGTTTGCTTGTGAGATCGAAGACGACCCGGTTGAACCCTTTCACCTCATTGGTGATGCGCAGGGAGATTTTTTCGAGCAGTTCGTACGGCAGTCGGACCCAATCAGCGGTCATACCGTCCTGAGATTCCACTGCGCGGATCGCCACGGTGTAATCGTAGGTGCGTTCATCCCCCTGCACGCCGACGCTCCTCACCGGCAATAACACCGCGAAGGTCTGCCAGGTCTTGTAATACCAGCCAGCGGATTTCATCTCCTCGACTACGATGGCGTCGGCCAGACGCAGGATCTTGAGCTTGCTGGAATCCACGGGTCCCAAGCAACGCACAGCGAGCCCAGGCCCCGGGAATGGTTGGCGATATACAATTTCCTTGGGCAACCCAAGTTCCAATCCCAACTGGCGCACCTCATCCTTAAACAGGCACCGTAACGGCTCTACCAATTCAAACTTCATCCCTTTTGGTAGTCCACCCACATTGTGATGCGACTTGATCATGGATGCCGGATTGCCCGCAATGGGGACCGACTCGATGACATCGGGGTACAAGGTACCTTGAGCGAGAAAGCGCGCCTTACCGGCGCGGCGGGTGGCCGTCTGAAAGACATCAATGAATGTCTTTCCGATGACCTTCCGCTTTCGCTCCGGATCGCTAACCCCTTTCAGTTTTCGCAAAAAGAGCGCACTAGCATCCTCATAAAGTAGTTTGATCTGGAAATTTCGCCCAAAAACTTCCTGCACCGTTTCGGCTTCACGCGCGCGCAACAGCCCGTTATTGACAAAAATGCAGGTCAATTGATCGCCGAGTGCGCGATGGATCAAAGCCGCTGCCACGCTGGAATCAACACCTCCACTCAGTCCCAAGATCACCCGTTCCTTGCCCACCTGGGCGCGCAATTGATCCACTGCCTGCTCGATGTAACTCCGCATGTTCCAATTGCGTCCGCAACCGCAAACACCGTGGACGAAATTCGAAATGATCTCCTTCCCACGCGGGGTGTGAACCACTTCGGGATGAAACTGGATGCCGAACAGCTTGCGCTCGAGGTGCTCAATGGCGGCGTAATCCGAATTGTCGGTGGTTCCGACCACCACAAAATCCTTGGGCAGACGCGTCAATTTGTCGCCGTGTGAATTCCAGACCTGGAGCTCTTTGGGCAGATTGCGGAACAGGACACAGCGTTCATCCGTGACCGTAAGCGTCCCTTTGCCATATTCGCGTTTATCGCCTTTTTCGACCTTCCCGCCCAAAAAATGAGCCAGAACCTGAACTCCAAAGCAAATTCCCAGCACGGGAATCCCCAGTTTGAACAGGGCGCGATCTGGCAAGGGCGCCTCCTTGGAGTACACGCTCGACGGTCCACCCGAGAGGATCAACCCCCGAGGCGCCAAACGCTGAATCTCAGCGGCAGGTGTGTTGTAGGGCAGGATGGAGGAGTACACGTTGCACTCCCGAATCCGGCGGGCGATGACCTGGGTATACTGCGACCCAAAGTCGAGGATGACGATCTGCTCATTCATGACCGAAAAAACGAAGGGCGAGCTTCTGCGACAAAGCGCCGCAAAAGGATAGGGAAAAAAGGGGGTAAATGGGAAATTCGCCACAAACCAGCCCAAGACACCCCGAAATCCGGAGCTCACTCAGGGAAGACTGGCCGCAGCAATGGCTTGACCATGTCGACGTTCCTTCTCATCGGGCAAGTGAAAAGCTATCTGGCTGGCCAACTCTGGAAACTCCGTGGCCAACACCTCACGAGCACGTTCCAGAATGAGATCCCCTCCCTGTCCGGTCGTCACCCGCCCCAGAACCAGGACGTGTCTGAGTTGATAAAACGAAGTGAAATGAGCGATTGCGTAGCCGAGATAGATTCCGATGGTCTCGTAAATCTTGCGGGCCCGAAGATCTCCTTGGGCCATGAGATGCTGCACATGTTTTAACTTCTCTGGCAGGGGCAGCTTCGGATCGACCACGATACCCGCAGGGCCCAAAAGGCGTCCGACCGCTTGCTGGGAGAAATACTGAACGCCACAGCCAAAGTCCCCGGACCATTCGTCTCGAGGCGCCTCGGGATTGTAATCCACCGGCGTAAAGGCCAGCTCGTTAAGCCAACTCGTGATGTTGCCTTCTGGTGTGACATAACCGCCCGCGGTGCTGGTTCCCATGGACAATCCCAAGACCGCATTCGCGCCCAAGGCCATGGATCCTGCCAAGGCGGTCACTTCGCCATCGTTCACAACATCGAATGGAATGCCACCCCATGTTCGGCGCAATTCCACGAACAATTCCTTCACCCGCGACTCGAAGAGCTCCTTGGAGACACCTCGAAAGAGCGACGCTACCTTGACCCGATTGTTGACATAAACACCCGCCGCGCTGCCGCCAATCGCATCGACTCGGGGCAAATGGGCTTTAGCTTTGTTCAAAGAATCTATGATGCCGTCGAAGTGATACTGCGGGTCGGCCTGGAAATAGGGGTCCCAGACCGTCTCATCGCTGTACACCACCTGGCCGTCAATCACCGCAGCCACCTTTCGATCGCTGCCGCCCAAATCGAAGCCGATCCGGCACCCCTGCAAATGACGCCCCAATGGAGCTGTTGTGGATTTCGCAGCAGGCAGTTCGCGGGTGTGAACCACGGCGATCGGATGATCGTAAATGCGTTCGCCGATGATCTCAGAATCAAACTTACCCGTGGCGTCCTCGCGGTAATGTCGTTGCAACGCCTGGACCAGCGTTTCGGGTCCATCCACCCAAAGGCGCCAACCGCCGTAGGACCAGAGGAGGAACTTGACCAACCGTTCAAGGAAATAAGCGTTGGTGGACTCCACCTCGGCGGCACCAGGCAGTACCTGGGTGTGAACGTGAAACACCGAGCCATCGGACTGTTCCAGTGCGAGCCGCACCGGCACACGGGCATCCCGTTCATAGGCGCGACATGCCAGGGAAGCTGGCCGGAACCCTGGATCCAACGGCGGAACCACTCCCGGAGCTATCAAGTATTGGTGAAGCATGGCGGGTGATGCTGGCTATTTTAAACGCAACGAACGCGCTCCATCAGCCAAGGAATAAGCTGGTCGATCGCTAGACGCTCCTGGCGACCATCGTCCCGATGGCGCAGCGTCACGGTATTCAACAATTCAGGTTTCTCTCCCAACGTATCAAAGTCCACAGTGACGCAAAACGGTGTCCCGGCTTCGTCCTGGCGCGCATAGCGGCGGCCGATAGAACCAGCTTCATCAAAGTACGCATTCATCAGTGGCCGCAACGCTTCAAAGATGCTGCGCGCCTTGGAAACCAATTCCGGTTTGTTTTTGAGCAATGGAAGAATGGCGACCTTGATCGGTGCCACGCGCGGATGAAATCGCATCATGACTCGGGTTTCGCTCTTGCCCTTGTCGTCCGGGTCGGTGATTTCCGTGAAGGCATTGGCAATGAGCGCCAGGATCAGCCGATCCACGCCCGCCGACGGTTCGATGACGTGCGGAATGTACTGTCCCTTCGCCAGACCCTCGGCGTCTTCTTTGGCATCCACCTGGGCCTTGGCTGCATCGACACCCACGCGCATCAAGTAGTTCAGCCGTGCGTCATAATAGCGCTTGGAAAGGGAGGCTTTCTTGGCGTCCTCGAGCTTGCCCCATCCGGTGCGCAAATCCTCGTCAAACACTCCCATGGATTTGCCGGAGAAGCGCTCATGCTGAGACAGGTCGAAATCGCTTCGGGCTGCAATGCCTTCGAGTTCATCCCCGACCACATTGCCGGCAGCATCCCGTTTGCTGAAGGGGAACTTGAATAAGATGTCGGTGGTAGCACGGGCATAGTGCGCGAGCTCTTCAGTCGTCTGTATATGGAATCCAAGGGTTTCTCGACTCAGCCCGATGCTTTCGTAAAATCGGACACGTTCCTCGACCCAATACCGATGCCACATCTGCCAGCCCCAGTTGGGCTGAGGTTCGCCGGGATGCCCGGGAACAGTCGGCACCGCCACCGCACCATGAATGGCTTCCACCGCTTCGTCCGGCTTGATAAAGAACTCTAACTCCATCTGCTCGAATTCGCGCGACCGGAATGTGAAATTCCGAGGGGTCACTTCGTTCCGGAACGCCTTGCCAACTTGCCCAATGCCGAATGGCACCTTCTGACGCGAGGTCTCATGGACGTTCTTGAATTGCGCGAAGATTGCCTGAGCGGTTTCGGGTCGTAGGTACGCCACGTTTTCAGAACTCTGAATAGGACCCACGTAGGTCTGAAGCATCAGGTTAAATGGGCGCGGTTCTGTCAGCAGTGACCCATTATCCGGATTGAACCGCGTGGAGTTTTCCACTGCTTCGGCACGCTCACCCAGGAGTTCCACCGCAGTCACACCCCGTTTGTTATAGAACTGTGTCGCCAGATTTCGAGCGCTCTGAACCGGCTTACCAGGCGGTAGCAATACCGCAAACACGTCGTCCACCTGACGCCCGGCCGCCGCATCCCGCGCTCCCGCATAATAATAAGCCGTGCCGCTCTGTGGCTCAATCTGGTCTGCGCGAAACCGCTTATTGGAATACAAACAATCGCACATGGGATCGCTGAACGTGTCCACATGACCCGAGGCCTTCCAGATCTGAGGTGCCATAATGATCGTAGCCTCCAAGCCTACCACGTCGTCGCGCATCCGAGTCATGGAGGTCCACCACAATTCCTTCACATTCCGCTTCAGCTCCGCACCCAACGGGCCGTAATCCCAAAAACCATTGATGCCCCCGTAAATCTCGGAGGATTGAAACACAAACCCGCGGCGTTTACAGAGGGAGACGATTTTCTCCATCAAGACATTCTCTTTCGGCTCGGCCATAGAAGGGCGGAGATTCGGAAGGAGGCGCCACTGTGTCAACGACCAGAAGCATTCCTTTTCGGTCGCCCTCCTCCCACCCCCCGAGGCAGCATGACCTCCATGCCCTTGGAACCTCTCGCAGGCCTTAACATTCTAATACTTGACGACGAACCGCTTCTGCGGCGGTTCCTTGCTGCCACCCTCGAACGGCTTGGCGCCGATGTGACCGCTGCCGATACGATTCGTAGCGCCCGCCAGCTCGCCCAGGAGTTCCGGTTCGATTTCGCCCTGCTCGACGTGAATTTACCCGACGGGCTCGGCACGGACTTGCTCAAGGAACGCGTTTTCGGAGCGGATACCGGGGTTGTGGTGATGACCGCCGAGGGCGGCGTGTCCGGAGCGGTCGAGGCAATAAAGCTTGGGGCACTCGACTACCTGACCAAGCCATTTGAGCCGGAATCCTTAACCCTCACCCTCAACCGTGCGCGCAAAACCCGGGCCGCTGAACGGATCGAGCAGCACAAAAGGAGTGACGCCCCAGAACCGCATTTCTTCTTCGGGACCGCCTTGGCTGGCCTTCAAGGCCAGCTCGATAAGATTTTGGCGGCGGACCGTCGCCTGGGCACCGAGCTACCACCCGTGCTCATCCAGGGCGAGACTGGCACCGGCAAGACCACCATTTGCCGTTGTTTTCTGGAGCAGATACCCAGCGGCTGCCAGGTGGCCTTCATCTTCAACCCCAAGCATTTTTCGGCTGGCCGATAGACAACACCATAGGCTCCACGCCCCAACTCAACCAGCGACACACTGACTGGCCAACCTTCTGGCAACAACAAAGATTAGGCAAACAGCTTGAATTTGCTGAAAAGCATGGTTTCAAAGGA
>SXSK01000101.1 GCA_005793375.1 Verrucomicrobiales bacterium
ACGACGGGTTTGGATTTCTTGGGCGTCTTGGCGGCATCCTGATGGGACAGAGCGGCATTAACGCGTTGAAACTGTACCTAAAGTCAACGTACCGTCATGAAACCCCTGTATTTATTGGTGCCGACGGAGGGGGTCGAAGCCAAACAAGACGCTTTCGTGGCCCTGCGCAAGAGTGCATCCTGATACCGTAAACAGGCGTGATCATGCACTTTGGCGAGAAATGTTCCAGAACTCGAATCGCGCACAAGGATGCACCAAAACGCGCGCTGAGTGTAACAACACTGTGACAACATGCCGGAACCAGAAGAGGGGGCGGGGGGGTAGCTGACAAAGGTTGTTGTGGATTGAGATGATGGGTTCAGGGGAGAAAATTTTATTCAAATACGACGATCCGGCAGCCGCATGGATCTTTGGGTGAACTCGTCGCAGTACCGGTCCAGGTTCGCCACGACCTCCGTCTTGATGGTTCGCGCACTTGTCGATCAAACGTCGTTGAGGAAAAGGTCACTCGCGGGTTGGCCATTAGATTTATGTTAGCCCGACTCAGCGGATTCGCGGCCTTGAAAACGAATTTTCGAGGATCGAATTTTTGCAAGTCATTGATTTCGAGCGGGGATTTTCCGGCGAATCGCGCGAAAGTGAGTGTAGTGCAGACCTACCCACTTCCGGTCCCCCCCGGGGTTGGGGTATCCTGCGCCGCACTTGCTTTTGCGCGCCTCAAATCGCAAAAAGAACGGCAAGACTCACATCTATTGGAGTATCGTCGAGAACCGCTGACTGCCCGGAGACCGGGTCGTGCAACCTCACGTTCTGTATCTCGGCAAGATCAACAGTTCCCAGGAGCACGATTGGCCCAAATCCATTGAGGAAAAGCCCGAGC
Organism: Verrucomicrobiales bacterium; assembly: GCA_005793375.1. Lineage (GTDB taxonomy): Bacteria > Verrucomicrobiota > Verrucomicrobiia > Limisphaerales > UBA9464 > SXSK01. The sequence continues at coordinate 881 of SXSK01000101.1, forward strand.
CTCAGATCTTGTCTTTTGTCCCTGAGGACCGTGCGCCTGACGAGTTGGACGCATCCATCGTGCGAATCCACGTGGACCAAATCTCGTTGCATCGATGTCGGCAATTTGGCGCGTGCTGGTTGGCCAGTTTTCCTTATCGCGAATTGCGCCTCGATTGGTTCTGGGTGGACCGTTTACTCATGTCTGCCACCCATCTTGCCAGCCGAGCCACTAAATCAGTCCCGCACGCTTGCCAAAAGGACGCTCTACAGCCTATTACCCAGTGAGACAATGGCCACCGAAATCGTGGAACTTCTTTGCCCGACTTGTGGAAATTCACGCAATGAATTAAAACACAACACTAGCTTCGGCGGCGAGTTCTCCTGCAAACAATGCGGAACCACATCCGTCGTTGTCATGGATCTGCAGCTTCATCGCAGAAAGGAAGGTGAGTTGGTGTGCGGACATTGCGGCCGAGTCACCAACGGACAGTCTCGATTCTGCCAGTGCGGCCAAGCCCTCAAGCAACCTTGCGTGAAATGCCGCAAGGACGTTGCCACGGAACACCGAATCTGTGACTTCTGTGGCTGGCCTCAAAATCTCGACCCACTGAGTGAACGAGGCCAACAGCGTGAAATCGATGCTGAGCTGGCAATTCTCGGCGAGAAGCTCGCCTCTGAACATTCCAAGCTGCGTAACGAGGCGTTCGAGGCAATTTGTCGGCTTGGTGGAAAAGCAGCACCCTTGGTGAGTCAACTCTTGGCTGTGCCAGATGAATATTTTTGTGCTGTATTTGAAGCGATCGGAAAGATAGGTCCAAAAGCACGTGAGGCAATCCCTGTCTTGCAACAGAAGTGGAAAGCGCGCCTCAAAAGCGACCGTGGTCACCAATCCACGGCCACAATGGTGTATTGGGAAACGCTTCTGGCTATCGGTGGTGGCCCTCATCCAGTAGGGGTTGATTTGTTGGCGATGTTGCCGCAGTTGCCGTCAATGGCTTGGGGGTATGCCGCTGCCAGCCTAAAGATCGTTGGGCCGGAGCATTGTCCGACAGCAGCGGATTATTTCGTGGAAATAGTGCTAAGGACTCCCTCAATGCGTGACGAAGATCGTGACGATGGGGTTGGTACATTTGGAATTCCTTATCTTGTTCGATTACAGGCTCTAGACGCGCTGAAGTGTCTACGCGAATCTGCTTTGCCTGCCTTGAAGCGTGCCGTGGCAAGGTGGTTTTTAGGAGACGTTCGAGATGAGCTGCGCCGTTGTATTGACGCGATTGAGAAGAATCTAGAAAGGGCCCGCGAGAAGGAATAGTTCAAGAGGCGGCACGGTTTTTAGACCTTGTTATAGTTGGCTTCGCTTCGGCCACCTGCTAGCCGTCACCTCTCCATTCCAGAAATAGAAGTTCAATTTTTCCGGCATTCCAGAGTACGATTACGTTTGATACTGGATATGCCTTAATCTAGCGAAGGCAGAAAAGATGGCAAAGCAGACGGCCATTAGCCCCGTCAATGGGTGCGAACCATCCGTAAAACGCGATTTGTCCGGCTCCAGTGGATTTTTCTCTGACGTTTTGACATCAAAACACCGAGATAAAACATCTTCGCTCGCCCCAAAGCCTCATCGCGCTCTGTTTTAGACGTTTCGGACAGCCGTTAGAGATTCGCAACATTTTGATTTCCAATGTTATGCGTATAATCGCGACGTATCGACAAGGGGTTGCGGCGAGATTCGACAAAAGCCTTCGGCGCTAAGATCTCGTAAGCTCAGTCTCCGGTCTTTGAAGCTTTCGACGTCGGTCGAGTTCCATCGTTCGGCAATCCCGTTATGGCCCTCCTGCCAGTTTTAATGTACATCGGTGAAATGATCCGAGATGTCCAGGTTGGTGATCAGTTCATGCCCGCCTTCACTGCCACTAGGACTCCTTGGCGGATGAGTTCCTCGAAATGCCCGGCGATCGAGAGCACTGTCGCGTCGTCGCGGATTAACATCCCCAGTTCCATGTTCCGGTTAAACGCATCATCGGTCAGGTTCGCGCTGCCGATGAGCGCTGCATCATCAACGATGGCGCACTTGGCGTGGAGCTTGCCCGGTCGCCCGCCTTGGGATCGGGCTCGTTTTGCTAGCGGCCAATAGAAAATTCGCGCGTGAGTCAGGGGCACATTCTGAAACGCCGCCACGGCATCGCGTGTCAGTTGGCCCTCGGACTCCTCTTCACATTCAATGATCAGGGTGAGCACAACGCCGCGATTGACCGCTTGCGTCAGGTGGTCGCACAGGTGACGCACTCGGTGCGCGGCGAACGTGATCAGCACGATTTGATGTTTCGCCTTGGAGATCAGGTCATAGAGGACCTGGTCAATGCGCCGAACGGGAAAACGTCCATTGGCAGGGCCGGTCCACACAATCTCCGCGAACGGAGAGTTGTCGCCGAGCAGGCAATCCACAGCTACCATTGCCGCGGCGATCTCGCTCCAAGTGGTTTTCGCGTTCTGATCGAACAACTCAGACAAAATCCAGGCAGCGTCCCGGTTGAGTAAATCCGCGGTGACCTGGCGGATGGAGGCAGAGTCAATTTTGCTGATGGAAGTGGCAATGCGGGCGGCAAGTTGTTGCCAAATGTGGCGGGGCATTCGGCGGCGGGCCTCAGTCAAAGCAGCGACGTGTTCCGGTGTCACCATAAACTCTAAAAGATGTTGAAGAACTCCGCGGCCTTTGTGGCGAAGGTTCCTACCAAAGTCGTGCGGTCGAGGAAGCGGTTGCCTCGCTCGCACGATGTCTCTGGCGCAAATAAGCACGCATGGCAACACGCGCCATGCACTCCGCGTCCGTCTGCCGCAGGTGCATGCTCGGAGCAAAGTGGATCGGAGCCGCAGATTCGCATTGATTCCAAGGCGTGTTGAATCTGTCGCCCAAGCGTAACAGGTTGGCCGAGTTGCACCAAACCGCCAAGGGTCCCTTCGCTATCCGAGGCTGCGGTGTAAATTAGGATACCGGCCATCGGGCTGTGTTCCTGTCCTACCGCGCGGCAGTAGAGGCGTTCGCGCACGCTCGCGGCGGTGTAGCCGCACTCCAGCGCAATCTGGCGCATCAGCGCGTGGGACAACGAGTGGAGCAGCACAAACCGAATGCCGGGAAAAGCAGCCTCGGGAGGATTCTGCTTCCGCAACCGTCTCCAGCCCTTATGTGCATTGAAGAAATCTTGTTCCAGCTTTTGCACGTCCGGTCTTTGTTCCCACGATTGGAGCGCCGCTTCCTTGAGTCGTAGGAAGATGCCTTCGCCTCGGACTTCGGAGGCGGGGAGCCAGGTCGGGCTTTGGCGGCTCAAGGGTGTTTGCCTTCCATCGTCCACATACGCGGCGTCGGCGAAGTCGCCTTTCGACTCGATGCGCGTGAAGGCCAGCAAGGCACGCACCTCTCGCAGCAGTTCTAGCAGGATGGTTTCCTCGAAGAATTGTCCGAAGCCGGTTGGTGCGGGCACGCGCGTCACGCGGAAATCCTTCGACGGCGCGGGCGGCGGATTCTGCGTGAGCACTTCCCACTCCGCGATTTTCAAGTCGGTCTCCTCGGCGTCGTTCTGATTGTCGGCTTGCTTCCGCGTCTCGATGGCTGCCCAGATTTGTTCCGCGGTGAAATCGACGAGCGAGGGCATTCGTGAGGGGGCCGTGACGAATTTCGCCACTTCGAGCGACGGAATATCCTTCAACGCGCCCCACTGTTCTGCGACGAGGAGCGCCAGCTTGTCTGCCGCCCGCGGTGGCAGTGAGAGCGCCGACATGACCATCGGGAACCAACTGTTCGAGGCTCCCAGCAAAATGGTTCGCGCCGTTTCTTCGCAACCGTTTTCGATTTTGCGCAAATGCGGGTGGTGGCCGCTGCAAGGTATCTGAAAGTTGTCCCGGTCAAAGGCGTCGGCCATGCGGCGGTCTTTGTTGCATTCGAGGCATTTCACGATGATGTCCGAGGCATCACCCGCGGCACCGAACTCGCGCAACGTCAGCCGTGACGGTTTGCACGGCGCGTTCTGCTGGTGGACGTATTCCACCCACGGAAAGTCCGTCAGGTGTCCTTCCCGACAGGCCAGGAGAAAGCGCACGGGCAGTGCGGTGGGACTGTTGCAACTGGCATGGACGTAGCGCGTGCGGTCAGGGCGATACCGATCCTGAACAAGCTGGAAAATTCCTGAATCAATCGTGGCCAGCGTGTCGCATAACGGGCAGCGCAACCAGCGCGGGAAAGGCGCGACCGGCACGCCGATGGCAGGCGCCGTGGGGTCGCGGTTGTCGTCATCGAAAACCATCGGTGGCAGATAGAGCTTCTTTAACTGCGGACCGAGCCGTCGCTGGATCGCGCCGAGCAGTCGTTCCTCGATAATCTCCGTGCAGTAGCGCGTGTCCCAATCATCGAGGCCAAGAATCAGCGCCGACGTGTTGGGCAGGTCGAGCAATGCGCCGACACCGAAGGTGTAAATAAGCTGGCTGGGTCTCAGGTCGCCGAGTTCGTTCATGATCAGGTTTGGTTCAGGAGTTAACGCGCAGTCCCGTGGGGTTCGGATCGAGGATGAGGTCCACGGTCCCCTCCACGTCGCGCAGGCTGTTGAGACAGGTGAACCATTCCCAGTCCGACAACCCCGGTTGCTTGAGCAGCCCCACGACGCCTTGCGCATCGTCGCGATAACCCAGCCGGTGATCGGTTTGATTGCGCACCCGCGCCAGCCAATGATCGCGGCGCTCCAGGAGCATCTGGCGGACAAGTGCGCCGACGGCCGGGTCGCCCAGCGCCTGTTCCGCCCGCGCGACGATCCGGTCAATCACGCCCGGCATCTCGGTGTCGGTGTCCTGCAACTCGCCGGCCTTGGCGTTGGCGTTCAAGCGCTGGTCGCGCAATCGCATGAGTGCCACGAGCACGCCAGACAGTCCGCGCCTGAGCGCAGCGGGAGAGAATGGAGTCACCGACAGCGCCTCGACGTGTTTGTAAAACGTCTCGTGGTAATGCTCGAAAGTTTCGTAGTGCGAAAGGTCGCGAGGCCGCGCCCAGTTGAACAGCGTGAGCACGAGTCCAGGCCCGGAGCGCGAGCGCCCCACCCGGCTGGTGGCCTGAATGTATTCCGACGTGTTCTTCGGCTGGCCGGCCACGGCCATCAGGCCAAGCCGTTCAATATCCACGCCCACGGAAATCATGTTCGTGGCGAGGATGGCGTCGAAGGGGCGCGTGGTGGGCTGCTGTCCGGCCTTGCGGTCAGCGTCGCGCTGGGCGTCTTGCGCCTGGTTGAAGGCAATTTCGAGCCGCTCAAGAATCTTCGGGATGTCGGTTCCAGATTTACGCGACGTGAGTTCGTCAATCGCACGGATTTTGCGCTTGGCCAGCCCGCGCTGGTCGGCGTCGCGCAGACGGTTGCGGATGTCGTCTTCCACCAGACGCCGCGTGCCGGCCAGTTCGCGGATGGAGTTGAAGTAACCGGCGAGCGTCATCCACGGGTCCGCGAGGGTGTCGTATTTCTCGAACAACTTTTGCGCCGAAGCCATCAAGGCCACATACACACGAATCATCGCCGCGGGATAGCGGCGACCAAACGCACAGATGCCGATGTAACGCCGGCCCGGATACGTCTCGCCCGCGGGCCGTTGCAAAGCAAAGAAGCTGTCCTTGATCGAAGTGCCTTGGGGCGGGAACACGTCCAGCTTGCGCAGGAAAAGTTTCCGCACCTGATCGGGCGCGCGGCGGATGGTCGCGGTTGAAGCAATCACCTTCGGGCGGACCCGCTTCCCGCTAACCGTCCACGAACACATTTCATCGACCGCGGTTTCGTAGAGCGCGACCATCGAGCCAAGCGGGCCGCTGATGAGATGCAACTCATCCTGGATGATCAAATCCGGCGGACGCAACGGCCCGTGAGGCTGGCGCTGTACCCTCGGAAGACTGTTCCTCGCGGGATGATTGCCTTTGTCGTCTTCTTCAATCTCCGGCGAGAGGAAACCGTGCCTGAGACAAAGACCATTGAGTTGCCCGAATAGGTTTTGCGTCTCACCCTTCCACGGCATTTGCGCGAACTTGTCCACCGTGGCGATGAGCAGCGACGGCGGGCGGCGGTAAATGTCTTCATCTACCATCATCACTGGCAGCCCCTCCTTCGGGGCTTTGGCTTCGGAAAATTCGCAACTGCCCGTGGCGTCGCCGCAATACGTCACGCATCGTCCGATCTCGCTCGGCGGTGCATACACCTTGACGTGATTGGAAAAGATTTCCCGTCCGCACCACGGGCAGGAAACAATCTGGTGCGGCGTGCCACCGGAACCCGGCCGCCCGCCCATGTTGCCTTGCAGCAATGATTCCGCGGCCTGCTTGAGCGTGTTGGGCGTGGTTTTGCTGCCGACCCACAGGCCGAGTCGGAATGGGATCGCGCCCCACTTCGCGGTGTCCGCCTTGCGAATCGTTTCGCACGCGCACATCAGCGCCGCGGCGCGCTGGAATTGTTGTAGCGTGAGCAGGCGCAGAGTGTAACGCATCAGCACCGCGATGCCGTGGTCCCCCGCGCGGCCTTCGATGTCCTTTTGCAGCCGGCGCAAGGCGAGCACGTAGGCGGTCAAACCCAAATAGGCTTCCGTCTTGCCGCCGCCGGTGGCGAACCAGAGCAGATCGGCGACGGCCTCCGTTTCGTGGCTTCGGTCGGGATGATCGAAGCGCGTGATGCTTGGCAGGTTCAACACCACGAACGCGAGCTGGAACAAACGCCACGTCCGGTTCTCCGGCACGTCCAGCGGTTCGGTGGGCGCGCCCGCGGTCAGTTCCTTCTTCCGCACCTTGCGCGCGTAGGTGGAATGCACGCGCTGCTGCCACATGGCGTGGTTGGCAAATCGAAATGCCTCCTCAGCCAGCGGCTCATTCTCGATCAACCCAATGCCCTCCGCGATCCGGGCGCTGGCTCGCTGGCAACGGTCCAGTGCGCGCTGCGCCGCGGTCTGATGATCGGCCAGCCGCTCCGCTGCGTTGCCCAGCTTGGCCGTCTCCCGTTGAATCCAATCCGCGTAAGCCGACTGCATCTGCCGCAGGCTGGCGAGCAAGGCCGGCTTTGGCAATTGCGCCAGTTCCTTCATGTCCAGCACCACGCCGGTCAGGTTCGCATCGTCGGCGGGTGTCGGTGGCGTCTGCTGCTCCACTTCCGAGCGTGGCACCACGGACGTCTCGATCATCTGCGCGCGGATCGCCTCCGACTCCGGCAGCGTGGTGTGAATCGCCACGCCATGCCCCACGCCAAATTCCAGCCGATGCCGGTAAAGCATTTCCAACGTCTCCGTTTCCTCGCGCGACGTTGGGTCCATCTTCGTCAGGTCGTGCTGCCAGTCGCGGCGCTGGACGAAAATCGATTGCGCAGGCACCGCGGCATCCAGCACCCGCAACTTGGGCTGGAACACCCAGGCTTCATCCTTCCGCGTTTTCTGTTCCGGCTCCGTGTTGACGATGAACACCGTCACCACCCAGCCGCGCGGCGTCTGCCGCATCTTGCCTTGCACGATCACCGTGGGGTCGGTGTCGGGCCGTGGCGGCAAGGGGCCGAACATTCCGTTCTTCAACGGCACCGCCAGCGGCTCGCCGGTAAATGGCTCGCGTTTCCAGACCAGCGCCTCCGCTCCAGTCTTCTTATTGGTTTGAGTGGCGCTCTTGACCCGGCGATAGCGGCCCCACTCGGTCTGGATGAGGATGGCCTTGGCCTCGCTCTCCACGACGAAGCTCAGGCCGATGGAGTTGGGAAAGAACGTGGAGGCCGACGTCGTCGAGGCATCCGTCGCCCCGACTTCGGGATCGTCCTGGTCATCCGTGCCGAGCGTGTCCTGTTCCTCGGCTGCGACCGGCGTGGACTTGGGTGCGAGCATCCCAACAAGATAGCGTCCCGTCACACGGTCTTCACGCTGGTCGAGTTCCTCGTCCGGCCCACCCGCGGGTCCGAGCAGATCATTCACGACCATCTCGGTCAGTTCATCGCGTATCGCAAAGGGCTTGGTTGGCGAAAGAGGAGTGGTCATAATCGGCTTTTTTGTTTGGCGACTTCGAGCGCCGCGTATTCAATACTGCGTTTAAGCGATTGTTTACCCTTGCCAGTGCATGGAAACCACGGGGACCTTGAGTTGCAGATTGCACGGACGTGGCGCCCAAATTCCGTCCTTACCAATCGGTTCAAGACTACAGCATCCGCTTGAAATATCTTAGGGCGTAACTTGTCAAGGTGGACGTTCCAGTTCGAATCCCATCCCGGATAGTAGAATTCGACCTTCAAGCCAGGATACTTAGCAGAAAGTTCTTCGCGTATTGCTAGCTCGTATGCCTGCTGCGTTTCATTGCCACCAATGTAGAGGACGTAGATGGCAGTTCCGGCTTTGAGCGGACATTCATCTTTCGTGGATTCCTCCTCATCGGTGGGCAGTAATGCGCGCAATCGTACCACGTCATCGTCATCCGCCCCGAGGTTGGCCATCCAATCGAGAGTCGCGCTGGCCTCCCGCAAACTGACCGGATCCCCCTGCTCGCGAAGGGCAAAGTAACGAGCCCGAAGCAAGCTCACAGCCTCGGCCAGATTGCCTTCAAGCACATGCAGCTTGATTCGGACATTGTCAGCTTCCGCTATTGTCCAAGCCGGAGAAAACTGTCGGTCGTCTCGCAAAAGCTTAAGGAATTCGGTCCTATATACAGCACCTTGGACCGCCAATCCCTCCATTTCGTCCAGAATAGATTCAGCGTGCCCGCTGTCTGGTTCCCTCAAAGCTGCTGGCAGGAGCGCCTTCAACTGTTCCCATTTCTCATGGAGTGGCAGTTGGGCTTCTCCCATCCATGCTAGGTATGTTTCTCTCAATGAGCTAACACTGCGCGCCAATCCACTTTGCCAAATGGCCTTGTTCGCATCCCTTCCCCTTTTTTGAAGCAAGTGTTCAGCAATTCGCTTTCCTAGCGAATGGTCATCGAAGAGTGCTGCTGCCTGCATGGCGCGGCTCCAAAGCCAGATTGGAAATACCACCGGTGTCTGCATGGCCTGCTCGATCCGGTCCCGCGCATATTGAAACTCCGGAAGTTCCGCGCTCTCCAAAAGCGCTAGTCCAAGCAGGAAACCAGTCCACTGAATGAAACCGTTTTCTGAATAGGCCTCTTCCTTTTTGAGCATCCCGGCCAAAGCCGCTTTTAGATGATCGGCTGCCACGAGTCCGCTTTCGCGGGCCAGGACCGCCATCAGGCCTAGGCAGAAATGGGCATTCGTTGCGGCAGTTGGGTTGCGCTTCACCGCATTAACCAGTAGCTCATGGCTTCGACTGAGCGCTGCCAGCGTGATCTGTGAAGCCTGTTCATCCTTGGTAGGCAGGACTGCCGCCATCGACCGGAACCCACAACTTATCAAAGCCAAGTCGCACAGGGCATTTCCCCCATCATCCAGGACGTTTCTCTCGCTGAGTGGCTTGAGTAAAGCTTCGGCACCTTGGAATTCTCCCTTGAGCTGGAAGACCTGCGCCCTCTTTCGGTCGTTGGCCGGCAAGAACCACTCGGCAAATTCGTTGGGAATATTGTGGTCGCCACGGACGTAATCATCGAGGAATGATAAGAAACCCTCGGCCTCAGCCCATTGCCCACGACGGACCATTGATGAGGCATCATAGTGGACTTGGATGATCAGCTCGGTGGCTCGACCGCTTGGTAAGCGGGCCAACTGGTGCTCAAGCCAACGTTGACACATCCCGAACTCCTTGGCCTCCCAAAGAATTCGGACCAACTGCGGGAGCAACATGCTACCACACCGCACCTTTCTGCTCTCGCACAACTGACCCGAGATATCGGCGTTCTCTCGGAGCAACCGGACCACCTCATCATTACGTCGCGACCGGAGAAGTCCAAATAGAGAACCCGTGAAATACCACAAACGGCGCTCCTCATTCTCCCCAGGGAAATGGAATGCGAATGGCTTTCCAAACAGAGCGTGCAAATAGCCGCGGTGAAAAAGCGAATGCTGTCGCTGGGCATTTAGCGAGACAACTTCCTCCACTAGGTCTTCAAGTTGTTCGGATGTATGCGCTCCTGATTCACCGAAGGCGGAGGCGACAGCCGCCCGAATTAGCCAATTGTCGAGTGTTGTGAAATCATCGGAGTCCTCAGAGGAGGCTGGCTTCATATCTATTGCGGCTGGGCTGGCATCGGCCGCATTTGGTGAGGCAGTTTGAACGACGAGCAGGTCTGGAATCCTCACTCCCTTGTTGTTCAAGGCTTCCTTCAACGAAGACCAGAATTCGCCTCCAAACAGCAGCAGATATCCAAGATAGAGACCCACGTCTCTTGCTGTGAACTTCACCATAACACGGGAGATGCCGGCTTCAAAATGGCTCGGTGCCGGCGCTGACGGATCGCCTTTTATAAAGCCATCTTCTTGCGGGATTCCACACGCTTCGAGAAATGCCACGAACATCGGTCGATTCCGACCGACCAGCCAAGCGCGGACCACGTCATCGTGGAAGTTCTCCGATTCCCTTGTCTGCATCCACCTGAGCAAAGAAGGCAGATTCTCTTCAACTGAGCGTCTGCCCAAAAACGCAGGGCGAAACCTCAGATGTCTGGACAACGCGGCCAATACAATTTGTTTGTTCTTCATCCCGCCAGGGTCCGACGACTCCAAGAGGAAGCGACACCCGTCCTCAATCTCCTCCGCAGAAAGGGCTGTCCATAGGTGCTGAACTCGAAGATCACTGTTCATGGCGTAATGTCGGTAGACTTATAATTGGCTCGAAACTTTTGCGCCGCCGTTCCGTGGGCCTCATTGAGGCGCAGACTGTGAATCGTTAATCTATAGCAGTAGCTCAGATACTGAATGCATTCGACCTGAGTTTCGGATGAGGCTGAGGCGTGAAACCGCTTGCCAACCCTGCTTTTTGGGATTTGCGGTTGTCCCTGTCATGTTGGCCGGCTTTAACTGCTTAAGGCCATTGTTGCTTTTGAGGCCAGCAAGGCGGATGGGTTCATTGAGTGTAATGTTCGATCTATTTGGTGGCTTGGAAGCCTCGCTCAAGCCCAAACCTCTCCAGAGAGGGCCGAAGCTCTCGCCCCTCTTTCTATCTCTTTTGCGATTGTTGCTGAGCATTGGAGCCCATTGCATTTTCTCAAGCTTTGAACCTGGACGCATATAACACGACGCGGTAGTGTCATACTCGACGGAACTTTGCTAGGCTGTCCGCGAGAGTTACCTCCAACTGATAGCTGGTAGAGGTCGGATATCGCTTCAAAATCCTTGGGGACAGCGTGGGTCGCTTTGATTACGCTAACATCCGATGCAACTGGTAAAGGATTCTTCATGAAATAAGTGGCTAGCCATTAGTTTCGTTACCAGACCTAGAAATCCTCGACAGCATTTCGTTGATTTGAAGGCATTGCGAAAATTCATCGTAGAACTGCTCACTGATTGCTTCGCTCTCAAGCTTTTTGACTAAATCGCGGCTGGCCTTTTGCCGCTCTTTCTGGTTTATGCCTGGATTGTTCAGTGTCGCCCAGTAGCCGGGCAACAGCGCGTAAGCCTTTATCAGGGCAGGCTCGAACGTGGTGAACACCTTGGCGTCGGGTCTGCACAGCGACGCGAGACGCTGCACAAACTGGTCGTAGCTCTGGATCGCGTCGCACGCCTGGCGGATTTCCGGCAGCAGGTCGTAGTTGAATAGTTTCTCGTGCGCCGGCACCGTCCACGGCGTCCGGGCCGTACACCGTTTCTGGTAAATGTCCGCGGCCACGAGGAAGCCGGTGAGCGACAACTCCCACGTCTTGTAAGCTTCCCGCTCAGTGAACTTCAGCAAGCCGTAGGCACGAAGCACGTTCGCGGCGAAGCGCGCGTTCGTGAAACACCGAGTCACCCCTGTTTTCGTCTTCTTGAAATCCAGGTATTCAAGCCGGTCGCGGACCTTCTCGATGAACAACCGGATGATGTCAAACACCGGGAACCGCTCCCGGTGGTGCATGAGCAGGAAGAGCAATAGCGGTGGCTGCAATTGCATGGCCGCCGTGCCGGTGCCGACGTTCTTCAAGAACTGCGGGGAAGACACGATCAGCTTGGCCGTGTCGGGAAAGACTTGGCATTGGGTGAACTCCTCGAACTTGACCAGTTCGTCTGACGCCCGCCGTTCGTGCTTCAACTGCTCCAGCGCGAAGGTCAGCAGCGCAATCTTCACGTCGAGTTCTGGCTTTTGCTCGAAACCCTCGGCTTGCACCCACTGGTTGATGAGCGCCTCCAATGCTTCGCGGTCTTTCATGGCTTCATTAGAACAAATTGAGATTCTGACCAAACGTGGAACGGAGTAATCGGGTTAAGTGGACGCCAACCGTTCAACGAATGCAACCTGCCGCTTGCGCAGTATCTATTGGCACCGACGCTGGCGAGGATGCGCGGAACTTTCCTGCATGGTCGGCGAGCCACTTCGTCAACCGGCATGGCCTTGGAATTATGGGGTTGTTCATTCTCGTTGTGTACGCTGGGCAGAAATCGGACGGCAACCGTGGGCTTCAAAAGCCATATTTCACCGTCGTGAATTACGACGATAAAAGTCCGACCGCGATAAGGCGCGTTCCCGCGTCGAACAAACTCGCGAGGCTCCTTGCCACCCTTTGCCGCCGCGCAATCATCCTTTGTCAGATTGTCGCGGAAGAAAGAAGCCGCGGGGCTTTTAAACGGATTGCCTCCGGCCACCCAATCCTTCGCCAGTGCGTTGCCTAAACCCCGCTTAAGGTAAAAGTAGTCCATCATTACGCTGGTTCAGGAAGTCACTCCTCCTATTTCATCCGCGAATAATACCCAGCGCTCGTCCGGATCGGCGGGTTCTTGAAACAATGAACGATGTCGTTCCAAAGTGGTTTCGCCCGAGAGAGCCAAAAGTTCCTGCAGGTAGCCGTTCGGTGCTTTTAGCCATTCGTGCTTATCATGGACTCCGTTTGTGAATCGCACGTGACACTGCCGATCAACGGTCCTCGGCAACTCCGCGGCGAGGTCTACGCCGAGCAATCGCAGAATTAGGTAACCCTCGATTGCCTCACGACTCCACCGGGTAGGGGCGCATTTCACCGGCCTCCGCATTGTTGCCAGCGCCTGCCCGGCTCCCGCATTCACCTTGCCAGAGAAACGCAGCAAATCCGATACGTCCCGCGTGGTCAGGGCTTTGAAAATCGCTGCGTATTCAGCAAGATCCTCCTGCGTTTCCAATTCGCTTGCGTAGATGTTCAAGTCGTCCTCTGGAGCGATAAGGATAAGGCGGCCCAACACGTACCGAAGCCGCGATATTAGCCATTTCCGCTTCATCGAATCCGCTGCATTAAACGCCTGCCACAGTTGCTCATATTCCTGACGATAGAGAACGCCGAGTGCCTTGGCCTCGCTCACGATTGTTTGGATCGTCGTTTCTGCTATCGACTTCTGGAAAGATTTGGACTGAATCCGACGGCCAAAGCGCCTGACGTAACCAGCATCTTGAACTGTTGAGAGGTAGTGGGGGATCGAAATCCGAACCCCGGAATCATGCAGCAATCTGGCCAGTGCCACGCCGTCATTTGGATTCGCGATGAGATAGCACTTCAGACGGTCAACAAAACCCATCCAGTGTTTGTCATCAGTTCGATTGACCTCCCCGTCATAATCCAGCGCCTGATATCGGGCGGCTCTCTGCCACTCTCGGGCGCTCAAATGGCAGGTCTTCTCGGGATTCAGACGGAGTTTAATCCTTTTGAGCTGGCCGCGGATGAACGTCAACGCGACATCTCGTTCTCCTTCGGGAATCACGAGGGCTATGTCGTCAACGTATCGGAAATACCTATTCGGGTATTTCGACCGCATCTTCTCGTCGAACTCCAGCAATACGAGATTGCCCAAGACATGGCTGAACACCGGACCCACGAGCAACCCTTTGCTCACCGCCCGCTGTTCAGCGATCAATCGTGTCCCCAACAATCGCCACTTGTCTTCGATGTGTGCTTTGGCGCACGCACGCAGCCACGCCGTATTGGCCCGGACGAGAGACACCGAGGGATAAAAACGCCTGATGTCAGCATAAAGCACAATCCCGCTGGGCCACTGGCGGCAGGCTTTGGCGATGGCGGCCTGCCGTGCAGTAAACAATTTGAAATACGCTTTGAAGCTGCCTTCGCCAGAACTTGCGGGAGCCAGATGATAGCTGAAGACATCATCCGTCGGGCTAAAAGGACCGCCGGCCTTGGCGCAATGCGCCAAGAGCGCCGCTTCTGCCAAGACCTCGTTAGCGCACGGGAAGTGGATGTCACGGTATTCAAGACTTCCCCCCTCTTTGGTTCCCTTGAACTGCCGACTCAGCAAGTAAGCAGGGCCATCACGACGGTGCAGAATCTCGGGTGCAATTTCTTTTGCCCAGCGGTCGTTCTGGGCTGCGGTGGACAAAAGCGTGTAGCGCAGCGCCAGGTAAGTGAACGGGCTTACTCGGCGATATTCGTTCAGGGCACGCAATGCCAATCGAGGCACATTCATGGCGACGGCCTCTCGGCTTCGAGGTGAAGCGCCGCACTTCGCGCCGTGAACCAGCCGTTACGCTGGACGGGATGCACTACTGGAGCCTCGCCCTTGCGCGGATTGTCGGGCCACACCGGTTTGACTTTGGGAACATTGGGTAGGACATGAGACTTCAAGCCTGGAAACAGGTGCTCAAGCGCTTGAATCGTGGACGGCTCGATCCAAAGCACCGTCGCTTGCTGTGACTTTGCGTGGCGAAGAACTTCCCGCAACTGAGCTTTGCAATGTTTGACCTTGTCGTGGAGAAAGCCGGAGAAATTGAGTGCCAAGACCAGCGTCGCCGCCCGATGATTCGCGCTCTTCACCCAACGGTTGATCAAGTCGGTCGTTTGCTCCTCATCTTTTACGTCCCAATTCAACACCGCCGGGGCGACGCGAATGCCAAACTCTTTCAAACGTGGAGCGAGCTTTCGATAAAGTCTGCGCTTCAACTTCTGCGCGGGCATCGAGATGTCTCCGCCAACTACCGAGACCAGGAGCGGCTGCCGAGGAAGGACGCCCTGCGCCCTCAACTCGGCCGCGAGGCACAACAGCGTCGCACCAGCCGCACCAGCCCCACACGGGATGTCGAGGATGTGGAGATGACTGCCGGAAAACATTCTCGTGAAAGCATCGCGCGTAGTCTTGAACACTTCCTTCGGGTCGAGAGCCACGAGCTGAACTCGCGCACATGAGCCGCTGAAATTCCGACTGAAATGTTTGTGCGTCTCTTCTTCAGTTCTGCCGCCCTGCGGGCCTTCGTCGTTTGGACTTTTGTTTTCCGCGTCAGCTCGCAGGTTCAACTCATCCAGCATTTCGGCGTAAACCTCGATGAGTATCCGCGGAAGACGCAAAGTCTTGGGGTGTTCAATTCTGGCGGTGGCCGGTGCTACGTCCCAGAGCGAGAGCGGAATGCTGGCTGAGGTGATGAAGGGGGTTGGCATGGTTCGCTAGATGGGTTCCATCTGCGGGGGATCAATCAACTCACCTTGCGTTGTCACGCCGGGGGCTTTGGACTTTGGATTCTTGGCTTTGGACTTCTTCTTGTCATGCAGGCCGGCTTTGACTTCTTCGGCGTAGCGCTGGTGGTTGAGGACGAGGAGGAGGTCGAGGACGGTGCGGCGGGCGGGCTCGCTCAACGTGTAGAGCTCGCCTTGCTTGGTGGCGTGGAAGCCGTGGCCCAATTGGGAACCGGAACTTCCGGCCAAATCGCTCCAGGCGTAGGCGGCGGCCACGGCCTGATCCATCTCTACGTGCAACGCCCGCAGCTGCGCGATGTCCGCCGACTGCTCACCCCGGTTCTTTTCCAGGCAAAGGTTTGCCATATCAAGTGAGGTGTTTCTTTGCCGACTTCCAAATCTTCCGCGCCAGAGTTCGCTTGCTGTCATTCTGGCCCACAATCAGAAGCGTTACGTTTGACGATGCTTCGTCAACACGTTCAAGAATGCTCTTGCGAGTTTCATAATCCTTCTGTGTTTGAACAGTCGTGCTGGCTGGTTTGGGCGTTACGAGCAGCACATGAGAAGCCATTAGGATCCGTCGCTTTCGGTGACTGCCATCGTTGTAGTCAATCCAAACACCATTTGGAATGTCAGGAATGCAAGCCTTGCCCCAAGGGTTAAGCAAATTGCTAGATGTGGTTTCTTCGGACTGAACCATGACACACGCGATGACTTCAGAGTGGTCAGGTGCATGTGCGGGTTCGCCCTTCAGAACTGAAAACTTCTTTGCCAAAAGCCCGTCAGGTTCTGAAAACGCCATCCAACTCCACTTGCCGTCAATGCACATCGGCGTGTAAAGCGAGTTCTGTCGGATGTCGAGGAGTCGCTTGTCGGTGATTAGCTTCTCCACGGCTTTACCGACGCGCGTTTTGAAATCAGTTTTGGGCATGGGTGCTTCGATTCGCTGGTTTATCCGAACAACTCCTGCTGCGGCGGCTTAATCAACTCGGCTTGGGGAGCCGCGGCAGTGGCTTTGGCTTTCTTTGCTTTACCCTTCTTCGCCCCTTTGTCGTGCAGGCCGGCTTTGACTTCTTCCGCGTAGCGCTGGTGGTTGAGTTGCAGGAGGCGGTCGAGGACGGTGCGGCGGGCGGGCTCGCTGAGGGTGTAGCGCTCGCCTTGCTTGGTGGCGTGGAAGCCGTGGCCCAAGTCCAAATCGCTCCAGCCGTAGGCGGCGGCCACGGCCTGATCCATCTCCACGTGCAACGCCCGCAGCCGCGCGATGTCCGCCGACTGCTCGCCCCGGTCGTGGAATACATTCATCAACTCCGTCATGCCAATAGTCCGGGAGCACTTGGCTTCACTGCGGCAAGTTTCGAGACGCTTTCCAATGACGGAAAGTGGACCTTCGATATCCCAGTTCGGAAACGGGAACGAATAAAGACAGTCGGTGGGCGTGTAGCGAAGCTCGCTTCGAATAGATCCGCTCGTTTCCCTTGCCCAAGCATCATGCAGACAGCTATTCAGAATCAGATACAGAGCGTAATCGTCGGACGGAAACACCACTACAGAGTGTGAGAACACGCCATCCGTCGGTGCGAACTGCGGGCAAAGAAATTTGGTGTGATGCGTTTGAACCATCACTCGCTTAAGCCCGGAGAGAGCAGCGTAAAGTGCCGGACGCTTATCGCCATAGTGCCACCATTTGTCCCTGTGGGATGAACGATTCACTAGCGCTCTTACGGGTTGGACAGTGGCTTCAACAATCGCAAACGCAGCGGGATATTGTTCGGCTTTCTCCCGTGGCCAATCTTTGAAGTTGATGACCATTCTTTGCGGAGTGAGCACTGGCAGATTGAAGACCTCGTCACCAGTATAGTAGGGAACGATCACCTCCAGATTGCGTTGATCCTGCGCCAAGAGGCGCTCGGCCTCTTCGAGGGAAAGGATAAAACCCTTGGCCGCTAGAACGCTTCCTTGAAAACAGCGGTCTTCATTCAGCACTAGCCGTTTGATTTTCTCGGAAACGGATACGGATTTGAGTGACGGAGTGATTTCGTCAACGACTATGCCCTCAAGGAGGCAGGTCACGGAATTAACACTTCTGCTGAGGTGAACGACTGCTACTGTAACACCGGCAACCCCCGGCCACTCGCGATCATCGTCGGCGCAATAGATGCGACCACCTCGCGCCAACATTCTTTCCAATCCCGTCGCTCTGCTGTCACCCTCCGCGATAGTGTTTGGGGCTAGTAAACCAAGATTGCCAACGTTGAGCAGCAGACCGAACGCTCGGAGGAAAAAGAATGTGCAGAAATCTGCGTTCCCACTTCCGTCAGGTTCAAGAACTGAAACCAGATAAGTGAGGTAATCGCCTCCTTGCACTCCACGAATCTTTCGCCCGCCCATGAACGGCGGATTGCCGACGAAACCGTCGAAACCACCGCGTGCAAACACCTCGGGAAATTCCACAGCCCAATGAAACGGGCGGCGTCCGCGCAGTTGCTCGCGGGCGTGAGCGGAGAGTTGGTCGATGGGTGGCGCTTGAGAATTGAGCGAAGCGTCGGCGTCGCGCTTCATCAGGAGTTGCACTTTCTCTGCTTCAGCGGTGCGTTGGTCTTCGTAGGCGTCGCCGTCGAGGCCGCGCAGTTCAAAGGCGATGAGGCAGTCGGCGACGGCTTTCACCTTGGCGGTGGCGGCTTCGGCTTCGGCGTGCAGGCGGTTCTTGGTTTCGATCTGGGTGTGGTCGTTGGAGGGCAGGTCTTCGAGGGCGCGGCGTTTGGCGGAGGCTTCGTCCACGTAGCGGAACAGGTTGGCGGTGGCAAAGGTGACCTGCCGGTCGCCGGGGCGGAGGCTGAAGTTCTCGATCTGCTGGACGGAACTGACGCCGAGCAGGGAATCGCCGCACTTGAGCGCGTGATTGAGGAAGGTGAAGGGGCGGTCGCGTTGCAGGGTGATGAGCCAAAGGGAGAGCTTGGCCATCTCCACGGCCATCGGGTTGAT
>SXSK01000102.1 GCA_005793375.1 Verrucomicrobiales bacterium
GTTTAGCGTCACGCTGCCCTGCGTATCGGTGACGCTGGCATTCAGGTTTGCCGCAAGAAACGCCAAGCGTTCATCCAGTTGCTCAGCGGAAGTTGTTTCGGTGCCCCCTCGCGCAAGCAGGTATCCCGCAAATGCAGCCAAGCCTTCTTTGCCCATCGGGTCCAAGTGGCTGCCGACGCGAACGAGAATGTTGATAGTGATCAGTGGCAATTCGCGATCAGAAACCACGTAAGCAACAGGGCCGGCTTTTAGTGGGACTCGAACGTCGGCAGGGTTTGGAGGGTCAAAAACGAGTTGAGGAAAGCTCAACTTTTCGGGGCGATCTGGAATTTCGACAGCCAGTAGCGGAATTCCGAATGCCAAGAAGGCCCCCAGGGAGGCTAGAAAGGAATTTGGGAAGATCATATCAGGGAAAGGATGAGGATGTGGTTGATAAGGGCAGAAGTGTGAGCGCGGTCACTTTTTCTGTAGTTCGGTGATCCGTGCTTCCAGTTTCTTCCGGAGTATCTTTTGAAACTGCGCCTTTTGGGGATCGGTCGCCGTGCCCGCATCCATCTGTTCCAGCATACTCTTCAGCTTTGAGGCATCCTTCTCCTGATTCAACATGCCCATGAATTGTCGAATGATCGGTTTTTGGTCTCCTGACAGGCCGGCGATATCTGGATCGTCGGTATTGGAACCCGGACTCGCTTTGCGCGAATAGATGGCTACGCTTCGATTTTCTTTGGTGAAATACTTCTTGGCGACGCGCTGAATGTCTGCCGAGGTGACGGCTTGAATCTTGGGGAACGACTCGTTCACCTCACGCCAATCCCCAGAGCCTTCGCTGAAGATGAGTTGCATTAGGATCGGCATATTGGAGGTCAAGCGCCTGAAGGCTCCGGCGGCAAACTGATTCTTCACTTTCTGGAGTTCTTCGTCGGCTATGTTTTCGTTCTTTAGACGGTCGAGTTCCGCGTAAATCGCCTGTTCCACTTCGTCATGCTTATGCCCTTCCTTCACTTCAGCGCCTGCGTTAAATAGTCCGGCCCATTTGCGGGAATCCTGGCTGGCATAAATGTCGGTGGCGATTTGGCGGCCTTGGACTAATCCTTTGTAAAGTCGCCCGGTTCGCCCAAGGAGTAATTGCTCCAGCACATTCAAGGCGTAGCCGTCCTTGTGTTGAAACGCTACGGTTCGCCAAAGAATGTCGACCTGGGGGTTGGTTTCCGCTTCGGCATACATGCGCTTCTCGGCAAGTTGAGGCACTTCCAAGGTGCTGACTTCCGGAGGCGGTCGATTACCTTTGGGTATTCGCCCAAAGTATTGGCTCACCATCGTATCGACTTCGCCCGATTTGAAATCGCCTACCAGAACCAAGGTGATGTTCTGAGGCTGGTAATACAGTGAAAAGAAGTCATCGGCTTGGGCCTTTGAGATCGCCGGGATGTCGCTAGGCCATCCAATCACTGGCCAGTGGTACGGATGTGCATCCCAAAACATGGCGTTGAACTGTTCGGCAAACTTGCCTAGGGGTGTGGACTCGGTCCGCATCCGTCTCTCCTCAAAGACCACATCGCGCTCCGCATAAAATTCGCGGAATACCGGTCGAAGCAACCGCTCGCTCTCCATCCACATCCACAGTTCCAACTTGTTTGCTGGCACATCGATGAAGTATCCGGTCATGTCCTCCGTCGTAAAGGCATTCATCCCGCTGGCCCCTGCGGTGGTGTAAACCCGGTCGAATTCATTCTTCACCAAGATTTCGCGTTGTGCTTCGATCAGCTTCTGGAATTGCTTTTCCAGATCCTTCCAGCGCGGACTTTTGGTTTCAGGATTTGTTAAATCTTCCAACTCACCACGACGCCACGCATCGCGCATCCGGGCTTCCTCGACGCGCATTTGGTCGCGCATCTGTTCCTGCTCCTGAATGATCTCCGAGTCACGCTTGGAGTCTTTGGTGCCTAGCGTCGGAGTGCCCTTGAACATCATGTGCTCGAACAAGTGGGCGATCCCGGTGATACCTGGACGCTCATTGGCGGAGCCGACCTTCACGACAAATCCGCCGGCGATTCGGGGTTCGTTGTGCCGTTCCACCAGGAGCAACCTGAAGCCATTCGACAAGGTCCGCTCTACAACGGGGATTTGCTGGGCAACTCCAAAATCGGTCAGTCCTGCCAGGAAGCAACTCGCGGACAAAAGGGCGCCGAATCCCCTGCTCCGATAAGCTCCAAACTTCGACTGAATCCGACGACCAAAGGAAAGATGATGAGTCATAGGCAACGCAGACAAACCAGAGCACCCTCGGTTGTCCACGTCAACGCCTCCATGCACATCACGGATATGGAGCGCACCGTTGAGGGACCACCAGCAGTCGCGTGCCTTGACGCCGATCGATCACGCCCTAGTTGGCGCCACCAGGACCGTACAATTTTTTCAATACAATTCCATTATAGCTTCGCAGTTCTCCATCGGAGGACCGCACTTTTAGGGAATTCTTTACGATTTCAACCACCACCCCCTGGAATTGCTCGATCTCAATGTACTGACCGAAACTGGATTTCGGATAATCTGGCTCGACGACGATTTCACGGATGCCGCGCACGGGTCGCTCAAAATCGGGCTCCTCAATGACAATGCGAGTGGGTTTGCTTTCTGGCTCGGTTGTTTCATCAGGTTCGGGCGTGGCAGCTCGCCGCGTCCTGGACTCAGGGACTTTGACTACTGGGCCCGCGGCTTTAGCCGTGTAATTCGTCGGAGGCTCTTCGTTTCTAACATGTCGGCCATAGAGTTTTTTGAGCACTTGAGTGTTAAAGCTCTGGATGTTGCCTTCCGGCGCCTTCACACGCATGGACCGATTGACGATTTCAAGGACGACCCCATGGAATCCGCCGATATCCACGTTCATGCCCACTGTGCACGCTGGAAAATCTGGCAGATCGGTCAAATCTCGGATCAGAGTAGGAGCGGTGGTATCTTGGCCGCCTGCGGGCGGTGACAAGACAGGAGCTGAAAGTGGCGCTTCGACCGACGATGGCTGAGTGTCTGGTTCAGTGTTCAGAGTGTCATCCTCGCCGTTCTCGGGCTCCGACGCCACACGAACCTCATTTATTTTGCTCCAAAGTTTCCAGAGACAAGATGGCGTAGTTGCGTTTGCCTTTTCGGAGCAACAAATGCTTGCCGAAAAGCAAGTCGGCCGAGGTTACCAACCGCTGAGGTTCGGCGACTCGGCGGTTATTGAGGCTGATGCCGCCGCCTTCCATATCCTTGCGCGCCTGTCCTTTACTGTTGCACAAGCCGGCGGTGACCAATAAGTCAACCAGAGGAACCCCGACACCTCGCAGGCTCACCCCATCAAGTTTGGCGGTGGGGACTTCACCCACGATTTCTTCAAAAGTCTGTTCCCTGAGACCTTCCAATTCACCGCCGAAGAGGATCGAACTAGCCTGAATGGCCTCGTTGGTTGCGGTTTCGCCGTGAATCATAGTGGTCACCGCTTTTGCCAATGCACGGTGGGCGTCGCGGCCGCCAGGATTGGCGGCATGCAACGACTCAAGCGCCTCGATTTGGCCAACCTCCAAAAACGTGAAGTACTTCAAGTAGCGGATGGTGTCTCGGTCGTCCGTTTGAATCCAGAATTGATAAAACCGATAAACGCTCGTCCTTTTAGGCTCGAGCCAGATGGTTCCAGACTCGGTCTTGCCAAATTTGGTTCCGTCCGCCTTGGTGATCAGGGGTAAAGTCAGGCCGAAAGCTGGGCGCGAAAGCTTTTTTCGAATTAAGTCAATACCCGCGGTGATGTTTCCCCACTGATCGCTTCCGCCAATTTGAAGCTCGCACCCATATTGACGGCAGAGTTGATAGAAATCAAAGGCTTGGAGCAGCATGTAACTGAACTCAGTGTAACTGATACCCACCTCCCGATCTTCCATGCGCGCACGCACAGATTCCTTCGCGACCATTTGGTTGACTGTAAAATGCTTACCGATGTCGCGCAGGAAATCCAGGAAACTGACGCCACCCGTCCAATCCGAGTTGTCCAAGAGCTTTGCTGGATTGGTTGGCGTTTCAAAATCCAACAAACGGGCCAGTTGAACTTTGACTGCGGCAATATGCTCAGAGATGCGATCTTTGGTGAGCAACTGCCGCTCTTGAGTCTTGCCGCTTGGATCGCCAATACTCCCTGTCGCTCCGCCGGCGACCGCAATGGGAACATGCCCAGCATTTTGAAAGCGCCGTAGGGCAATCAGTGGCACCAACGAGCCGACATGAAGCGAATCGGCGGTCGGGTCAAATCCACAATAGAGAGTCATGGGACCTGCAGCCAAACGCCGGGTCAATTCTTCCGTGTCCGTACAATCCGACACCAAACCGCGCCACTGCAGGTCTTCAAAAATATTCATCCAAGCCGAAGACTACGACGGAACGGTAGTGTTGGAAAGCGAGTGATTAAAATCCTAAACAAGCAACGAGGGTTCAGTCACTTGTAATGCTTCTGAATCTAAGGACGATGAGTCCTTTCAACAACTTGGATCGAAGACGTCGTTGGCGCCCGGCGATCTCCGTCCACGAGGTCATCGCCAACTTCCAGGAATGCCACCGGGCCCGGCATGAATCCGCTCCCTGATATGGTTGGTGGCGCCCGCGACACGTCGAAGCTTGACGCTCACATACCGAGCTTGAGGGACGATGAACTTCTTGATTTCTACGGTCACACCTTGGGCGCCGAATTCAGCGATCAGTAGAGCGGCAATATCCGAGGCTAGACTCTCGATTAATTTCCAACTCCGGCCTGTACCCAATCCCATCAAACGCCGGCTAACTGCGCCGTAATCAATGGTTTGAGAGAGGTCATCGGTCCGCCCAGCCTCAGTAATGTCCGTCTCCAGTTCCACACTCAACAGGAGTCGCTGTGGATTCAGCCTTTCTTTATCCGGGACACCCACATGAAACTGGACCTCGAGTTCGTTGATCGTAATGATATCCATAGTCGCCGTCGGTTCGCGGATCCTACCGGAAATCAGTCACAGGGACCTGGAAACGCAGGCTCCTCGAACCGCCTTCAATAAAACACGGGTTGGGCCGTTCAAGGCGAGTTGAAATACTTCCGCTAAACTCACCCACTAATAGGCCACATTTGATGTGCATTTGGCAATTTCGAGAGTGTCTTGTCTGACCCTTCTGTCTTAGTTTGGTGCTGCAGCGTTCCCTTGCCTGACAACTAGTGGTTGAGGAAGGGGAGCCCAACGGGTCAGCCTTTAGATTATGAATAGGAAATCGGTCTCACCATCGTTCCACATCGTTTACTGCGTGCGACAACTGTGCCGGTCGCCATGGCTGCTGCTGGTCTTTACCAGCGCACTGCAGGAGGCATACACCATGGATTTCTCAAAAGAAATCGAACCGATCTTCATCAAACGCTGCTATGAATGTCACGGACCCGACAAACAAAAGGGTTCTCTACGTCTAGACAGCAAACCTGCGGCACTGAGACCCGCAAAATCAGGGAAGCCCGCCATTGTCCCAGGCAAGCCGATCGAAAGCGAACTGCTGACAAGAGTCTCTACCAAGGATCCTGACGAAGTCATGCCCCCCAAAGGCAATCCACTTTCTGAATCAGAAATTGCGACACTACGTGCCTGGATTGAGTCCGGGGCTGAATGGCCTCAGGTGGATCCCACTCAACACTGGGCGTTTCTCAAACCGCTAAGATCCAGGCCGCCTGAGCTGCGAAATGCACTGTGGGCGCACAATGAAGTCGATCAGTTTATCTTGAGCCGCCTGGAAAGAATCGGTCTTTCGCCTCAAACGGAAACAGATCGCGCGACATTGATCCGGCGAGTGTCCTTGGACCTGACTGGCTTGCCGCCGACATGGAGTGATGTCGAGGAATTCATCAACGACAACTCACCCGATGCCTACGAACGTTTGGTCGACCGCCTGTTGATCTCACCCCAGCGTGGTGAACACTTGGCTCGGTGGTGGCTGGACTTGGCAAGGTATGCCGATTCCAATGGCTACCAAGTGGACTTGGCGCGACAAATCTGGCCCTACCGGGACTGGGTCATTCGGGCATTCAATCAAAACATGCCTTTTGATCAGTTCACCATAGAACAGCTGGCAGGAGACCTCCTTCCTCAGCCCACCCTGGATCAACAAATTGCCACTGGATTTAATCGGAACACTAAGATCAATGACGAAGGCGGCGGGGACGCCGAGGAGTATCGGGTCAAAGCAGTCAAAGATCGCGTCACGACTGTCGGAACCACCTGGATGGGGCTCACATTGCTTTGCGCGGAGTGTCACACTCACAAGTACGATCCGATCACACACGACGAATATTACCAGCTCTACGCCATCTTCAACAACACCACCGACGGGGGGAATTACAGCGTGGATCCGTCGCTGCCGGTTCCGGCGCCGGATCTTTCCGACACGTTGGGATATGTTCAGAAGCGTAGGGCTGATGTGGAAAAGGGGATCGCAGCTGAAAACGAGCGCCTCCAAAAGTCCCAAGTCGATTGGGAACACCGCGTGGCGGCTCAGGGAACAGACTGGCACCTCCTGAACCTCGTCAACGCCGCTTCCACAGGTGGTTCCAGCTACACGAATCTGGCGGATGGATCGATTCTAGGGACCGGAGTGAACCCCATTTACGACACCATTACGGTGGAAGCGGAAACCGAGCTCAATGGCATCACTGGAATCCTGCTTGAAGTGTTGCCAGATCCCAGCCTGCCTAAGAATGGGCCTGGACGATGGGGGCAAACCGGAAACTTTATTCTGGATGAAATGGGTGTGTGGGCCTTTCCCATTAGCGGCCCCGCGTTGATGGATACCAACCTCGTGTTTGCTGGTGCCACAGCCGATTGGCATCAGTTGTACTATCGCCCGGAACACGCCGTCGATGGGAACCCCAAGAGCGGATGGGCGATAGGACCTCGGTTCGGCGAGCGGCATCTGCTCATCGCTGAATTGAAAGAACCACTAAGGACACAGGGCAAGACTCGACTAGGTTTCCGATTCGATCACTACCATGGAAACAGCCATACCCTCGGGCGTTTCCGATTGTCAGTGACGACCGACCCAAACCCACAAGCGCGATGGCCGATTGGGTCCGACGTCTTGGCTGCCATTCAGATCCCACCGGATCAACGCAGTCCGGATCAGAAAAAAATGATCTCCAAGAATTTGCACGCATCATCGAGAGTCTTACGCGAGTTGGAACAGGAAAACTTCCGCCTAAAACAACGCGAATCGGTCGTTGCCAATCAACGTCACGTGTCTTTGATCATGAAAGAGCGTAACGACCCGGAGCCGCGCAAAACTTTTGTGCAGGTTCGCGGAAACTTCCTTGAGAAGGGTCGCGAGGTTCAACCCGGGTTGCCCGCCCTATTTCCCCCCGCCCCAAACGGTGCGCCCATGAATCGTTTGACCTTTGCCCAATGGTTGGTTTCCCCTGACCACCCGCTCACTGCCCGTGTGATTGCGAATCAGATTTGGGAACGATTTTTTGGGGTTGGCATCGTCAAAACCAGCGAAGATTTTGGGCGACAAGGTGAACCCCCATCCCACACTGAACTCCTCGATTGGTTGGCCACCGAATTTCAGAAATCTGGATGGGACGTGCGAGCGCTCCAAAAGTTGATCGTAATGTCCGCAACCTATCGTCAACAGCCCAAGGCCACTCCAGACTCCTTGGAAAAGGATCCCGAGAATCGATTACTATCCAGAGGATCGCGGTTCCGGATGGACGGAGAAATGATCCGCGACCACGCCCTTGCAGTCAGCGGATTGTTGAATCCGAAACTGGGTGGACCCAGTGTGCATCCCGTTCAAGTGCCGAATCTATGGAAAGAGATCGGCTTTTTGAGGCCAGAAATTGGTATGGACGAGTGGCCCGTGAGTGAAGGCCCAGAGTTGTATCGCCGCGGAGTATATACGTTCTGGCGTCGGGTTTGCACATACCCAACGTTCGCGACTTTCGACGCGCCTAGCCGTGAGCAGTGCACCGCACGGAGGCCACGAACGAATACTCCGCTTCAAGCGCTGGCCGGCATGAATGAGCCTACACTTCTGGAGGCGGCGCGTGTCTTCGCTCAACGGATCCTCACAGAAGGGGGAACCTCAACCGAAAGCCAGATTGACTACGCATTTAGAACCTGTCTCAACCGAAAACCTACCGTTGTGGAACGTCAGCGATTGCTCGAATTCTTTGCACAACAACGCCAGAATTTCACCACGGATCCCTCCTCAGCTCACCGGCTGCTCTCTGTTGGAAGCGCCCCCAGATCGGCTTCGTTCGATCCTCAAACACTTGCCGCCTGGATGATGGTGGCCAATGTGTTGTTCAATCTCGACGAAACGCTCACCAAAGGCTGAACCATGCACTCCCTCTCTCTCGATCAAATTCGTCAGTCAACCCGTCGCCGCTTCCTGCAACAGTGTGGGGCGGGCATGGGGTCGTTGGCCCTTGCGTCCTTGTTCAATCAGAAGCTTCTTGGGGCCGGCCCCAAAGCCGCAGGGGGGATTCTAGCTAACGGTTTGCACCACGCACCCAAGGCCAAAAACATCATTTATTTGTTCCAATCCGGGGGGCCTTCGCATTTGGATTTATTTGATCCGAAGCCTGAGCTGACCAAACGCAATGGTCAGAAGGTGCCCGAGGATTTGGTAAAGAACATTCGATTGGCACAAATCGGGAAGAACGCCGCTCTGCTTGGGTCGCCTTACAAATTCGCTCAGTACGGAAAATCAGGCGCTTGGTTGTCTGAACTGTTGCCCCACCTCAGCACCGCAGTGGATGATGTCTGCTTTGTTCAGGGATTTTATTCCGAAGCGTTTAACCACGATCCTGCCACTATCTTTATGAACACTGGCACCCAACTCGCCGGTCGCCCATCAATGGGAGCCTGGTTCAGTTACGGGCTTGGCAGCGAAAACAAGGACCTTCCTGCCTTCGTTGTTCTCATGACGGGGGTTGGCCAACCGTTGACCAACGCTTCTTGGGGAGCCGGGTTCTTGCCGACGGAACACCAAGGCGTAACGCTGCGTTCCCAAGGAGATCCGGTTCTCTACGTCAGCAACCCGCCAGGCATGGGTGCCGAGCGTCGTCGGCAATCCTTGGATGTCCTGCGCGATCTGAATCAAACGCGATATGATCTCTTGGGGGATCCGGAGATTCAGGCACGTATCGCCTCCTACGAAATGGCTTACCGCATGCAAACCAGTGTGCCGGACGTCATGGACATTTCGAAGGAACCGGCTCGTTTGCACGACGCCTATGGCACGACGCCTGGTCAGGCCTCCTTTGCAAATAACTGCTTGCTCGCGAGGCGACTCGTCGAACGGGGTGTGCGATTTGTCCAGCTTTATCACCGAGGTTGGGACCATCATGGAGGACCTGATGGAAATCTTGTTTTCGATCTCAAGAAGAGATGCCAGGAAACCGATCAACCCGCGGTCGCTTTGGTCAAAGACCTCAAGGATCGAGGGTTGCTCGATGAGACCCTGGTTCTTTGGGGAGGTGAATTTGGACGAACTCCCATGATGCAGGGCGCTCTAAAGCCCGAACAGATTGGCCGTGACCACCATCCTCATGGGTATACCATCTGGATGGCCGGGGGAGGGATCAAGCCAGGAATCGTTCACGGTAAGACCGATGAGTTTGGCTTCCATGCCGTCGAAAGTCGCGTGCACGTACACGACCTTCATGCCACGATCATGCATCTCTTCGGCGTCGATCATTTGAATCTGACGTACCGGTTTCAGGGTCGAGATTACCGACTCACCGACGTTCATGGCGATGTGGTGAAACCGATCATCGCGTGAGGCATGGGATCAGTCCCGGATCAAGAATCCTCTCCGCGAAAAATGGGCTCGAGCAATTCGCGGAGCATGCCTCAAGGGCTGACCGGCATAATCAAGGTGATTGTGGATCCGAGACCCAACTTAGACCAGACACGGACCTTTCCCTGATGTGTCTCGACGACCCTGGCTACAATCGCCAAACCGATTCCTGTACCTCTCGCCTTGGTTGTATTTAGAAGGGACGTAAATGCACGTGCCTGCTGGTCGGGTGTCATACCGACACCCGTATCTCGAAATTGAACAACGACATGCGATGCTGGCTGGGAGACACCTGCCATGTGAAACGCCCGGGAGCAAATGGTCAAACGACCACCCTGGGGCATCGCCTCGACCGCATTTAGCGTCAGATTCAGAAACGCTTGCTCTAATTGGGTGGCATCGCCCATGAGTGTGGGCAGATTCTTATCCAGTCTGCGGGTCAACTCGACTCCATGAGCCTTGAGCTTGTGGCGTGTGAGCAACGCCAGATCATCCAGCAACTGATTGACGTTCACGCCTTCTAGAGAAGGTTCCGTGCGACGGGCAAAATCGAGCACTTGATCCACGATACGGTTTAAGTGGTCCATTTTCTCCCCCATGATCCGCACATCGGTTCGCCTCGGATCATCATCGTCGAAATTCAGGTCTAACGAATGATGAAGCATTTTCATCACCGTCAATGGATTGCGAATCTCATGGGCAATCTCGGCTGCGAGCAAGCCCAACGCACTCAAACGCTCGCTCTGCCGCAAAGCTTCCTCCACAGCGATTGTTCGCTCGTATAACCGAGCTTTTTCCAATGCTAGCGCCGACAACTCGGCGTAGGCTGCCAGCGTACGGACTTCTTCGTCGGCAAAGATGTGAGGACGTTCCGTGTAGATGTTGAGGGTTCCGGTCGCCTTCCCTGCGTACATTAGTGGAACAGTCAGGAGCGATACCAGTCCCTCAGACTTCGCCACGTGAATGTTTTGGTAGCGCGCAGACCTCCGTACATCGGCGACTTGTATCGGTTTGCGCCGGCGGATGACGATTCCCAAGAGACTTTCTGAGACACTCAGACGCGGTTTGCTCACGTAAACGTTGCCTGCCCCAGAGTGCGCCCGCAGGTCGAGCCACTCACCTGACTCATCTACCATCATGAGCGAACACATGCGTGCTCCGATTAGTGTCCTGGCTTCTCGTGTAATGGCGCGGAGCGCTTCATCCAAGCTAAGCGATGAATTTATGACCTGTCCGACGCTCACGAGGGACTCCAAGAGTTTAGCCTTTTGCCGGGCGGATTCGTAAATCCATGTGTTCCGGATCACCGGTTCTGCGAGTGCGGCAAAATCCTCAAGCAATTGTTGATCGTCGGCTGTGAATGCCTCCGGGCGGTCTGAATCAACGTTTAGAACGCCGCGGACTGTGCCATCCACGTGCAGTGGCAAGGCCAACTCGGACCGAACCTCCGGGCGAAGGTTGATGTACCGATTGTCGCGGGCGACATCACCCACCCTGACTGACTGACCACTGCGGGCTACCCAGCCCGTGATCCCCTGCCCCAAGCGGAGCCGGACTTGAGCAGCAGAAGCAGATAATCCGTGATGGGCTTCAATTTCCAACAAGCCTGTGGTGGGATTCAGGAGGCACACGGATCCACTGCTGCCATTGACGAGCCCTACGGCCTCGCTCAGGATCCGTTGCAGAGAATCTCGAAGATCCAGCGTGGAATAAATGACTTTGGCGACGCGTTGCAGTGCTTCGAGACGTTTCACCCGAGCCTTCAATACTTCAACCTCACTGTCTGGAAAACTGGAGTTCATCGAATTCGAAAAATGAGGAAGGCACCCAAGCCGCCAAAAACAACGTTGGGAAGCCAAGCACCCAACCAACCCGGCAATTGGCCGTTCTGCGACAATGCATAGCCAAGCCGCTGCAATACGAAGTACCCGAAGGCGATCCCAATGCTTCCGGCAACACCATAGAAAATATTTCGGCGACCGGACGGCACTCCAAACGGAATGGCAATCAACACAACCACGAAACAGGTCCACGGCGCAGCCAATCGCGCATGAAACTGAGTGTCCAAAAGAGACTTGAGCTCAGGACGAATGGTTGGATGA
This sequence comes from Verrucomicrobiales bacterium, assembly GCA_005793375.1. Lineage (GTDB taxonomy): Bacteria > Verrucomicrobiota > Verrucomicrobiia > Limisphaerales > UBA9464 > SXSK01. Next base: position 11,931 of record SXSK01000102.1, read on the forward strand.
AGCGTCCGATAATTCAGAATCTCTCGAATGTTGAGTTGCGGACGTCTCATCGCCCTGGAAAGACTTAAGCCACTGATCTTTAATTCGCTGCGAATCAATTCCGGCGATTCAGTTAGCCGGGGCAGCCAAAGTTCCGGGTGCGGTCCTGATGTCGGGACAAACATGGGGTTTGAGTCGTTGGCGCTTCGGTAGATCAACTCCCGGGCAGTGCGGAACAGCCATTGATCATTGGTCCAGACACCACTGAATGCACCCACGACACGCTGGCTTCCACGCCTCAGCGGTAACCGCACTTCGAGATCCCGGACCTCGCCATTCGTCAGGCAAATGGCCCCAATTCTCCATGTTTGGCCTGATTGCAATGCCTGGGTCAGGTTGGTTCTCCAAAGCTGATTGGTGATCACTGTTTCGGTTCCACCCCATCGTATAATGTCGGACAGCGGGCTTACGAGTTCTGTCGTATCGACCTCCATCACCCCACGTGTTGCTGGATTTTGGTCTTCATGATGTCGATAGATGAACTCCTCGGTGTCTACCAACCACCATGCCCCATCTGACCAACGTCCACTGAGTGCCTTGATTTTGCGATAGGCGTCCGGTGGTAACGGCTCACGAAAATTCGGCACTTGCATTTCTCCCGTGATCAAATGGAAGGCTCCAATGTTCCAAAACCGTTGGGCGACTGGATTTGAGAAATACAGCCGTTGCACCCAACCGGTTTCATTCGTCGACGCGATGTGCTTTCGGCGTATCCGCATGGCCCTCTCCGCCGCATCTGGAATCGCAATGTCGTTCATCCAATACAAACCTCCCGATAGAAAGATGCCAATGATGAAGTACGGGGTCCCCAATCGCCAAATGCTCAAGCCTGCAGCGCGCATCGCGGTGAGTTCCTGGTTCCGGGCCAGACTGGTGAGCGCGTAAAGTAGAGCGAGTAACAATCCGACTGGCAAGACGGTCAACATCAACTCGGGAAGACTAACCCAGTAGTACTCCAGAATATCCAGCAAGCGAAGTTTCTCGCGCTGGAATTCTTCCAATCGACTCAAGACATCAAACCCTACCCAGAACATTAAAAAGCATAGCAAACAAGCCGCCAAAGGGGCCAGGAGCTCGCGCACAAGATATCGATCCAGCAACCGCACGAGCGCAGCCTAATCAGGACTCTGTGGCAATGGCGAGCGGCTCTTCGCGAGTCCTAGCCAACCGCCGAACATCCCTGGGGATGTCTAGGGCTACAGCTGTCGAAGTGGGCAAAACTTCAAAATCCCCCACCCTGAACAAGGAATCGTCAGAACGTGGTCGCGGGATCATTGCACAGTTTTGGAGTCCTCATGCCACGCTAGCGCAATTTCGCCGCAATCAGATGATCCAGCACCTCACGGGGGTTTGATTTGGATCCTGCATGCCAACGTTCCTCCAAGCGAGCCACCAGCTTGCGGACCGGTCGGATGTATGGATGCGGGGTCAACATATGTCGAAGCGGTGAGTGGCCATTCAGAATAGTCTCCACGTGTTTGTAGTTTTCGGGAAATCCTCCAGTCACTGCTCCATCGTTTGAGGTCATACGCGCGATGATCATGATGTTCCCCCCATCCTTTGAGGTGAATCGGGAGACCGTTTGGAAACCCGCTTTGAGGCACAATCTTTCAAGCGTGGAGTGATTAAAGTGATAGAGGTGGCCTGGATGAAATTGAGAGAAAGGATGCTGGCACATGGCTTCCACGTTCGGGACTTCCACCACGAGCAACCCGTCGGGATGCAGCCAGCGACGGACATGCCGTACGACGTCAATCGGGCTCTCCATATGTTCCAGAGCGTGGAACATGGTCACCACGTGCTGGGAACCGCTTTCGATGACCACCTCCTGCCAAAATCCGGGTTTGATGGGAAGTCCGAGCACGTTTGCCGCATATTTGGCATAGCCTTCGTTCGGTTCGAATCCGGTGGCTTGAAACCCCATGGCACGAAATACATAGACCATTTCGCCACTCCCTGCCCCGACATCCAGAATCGCACAGCCTGGAGGCAGGAAGTTACGAAGCCGCTTGAATCGATCCACGGCAACTTTACCGGATCGATAAACATGCTTGGCCTTTGGTTCGAGTTCTCCCTTATAATCCAGACGGTATTGGTTCTCGTAATACGCTCTCAACTCTTGGGGCGTCGGCCGTGGGTCCGACCAAACTAACCCGCATTCACGGCAAATCACGGAACGTAACAAAACACCGTCACGCCCCTTGTTACGGATCGGTACGGATTCCCGGCTCCCGCAGAGATTACACGGGATAAACTGATGCTGCCGCTCGTTAACATGAACCATCCCACAGACGTTAGACTGCCCGTGCTCAAAGCGCCAGACGCTGTCTTGCAGTGATCACGCGCGCAATCGCTTCATCGACGGATTCACCCGTGGCCGTCAAATGACCCATTTTTCGGCCAAGTCTGGGTTCCGTTTTCCCGTAAAGGTGGAGTTTTACAATTGGATCCTGCAAACCGGAACACCAATCAGGTGAGCCGCCAGCCCGGATCCAAATGTCTCCCAAGAGATTGGCCATAGCTGTAGGGCGCCGCAGTTCGGTAGCACCTAGTGGCAAACCACAAATGGCTCGAACCTGTTGCTCGAACTGGCTGGTGATACAGCCATCGATGCTGAGATGACCAGAGTTGTGAGTTCGGGGGGCCAATTCGTTGACTAGAAGTCTACCTTGGCGTGTCACAAAGAGCTCAACCGTCAGCAGTCCCACCACCTTTAGAGCCTCCAGAATTTCTCGCGCCAGATTGACGGCATCCGTAGCCAATTCGATTGGAATTAGGGCTGGGGCGAAAGTCACATCCAGAATGTGATTCGCATGGCGGTTTTCAAATACTGGGAACGCCGCGAATTGACCGTCCTGTGTGCGCGCCGCGACAACAGAGATCTCCTTCTCGAAATCGACGAATGCCTCCCAAACGGCTTCCGCACCTTTGAGTGACTCAAAAGCGATTGGCAGTGCGTCGTGACTTCGAATGATCTGCTGTCCCTTGCCGTCATACCCGAAGCTGGCCGTCTTCAGAAGTGCCGGAAGTCCCAATTCCAAGGCCGCTGCCTGCAAATCCTCTAGGGTTTGTACTCGCCGAAATGGGGTCACGGGAAATCCGTGTTGAATCAAAAACGTCTTCTCCCTCAATCGATGTTGGGTGATATGTAAAATGTCGCCAACTGGTCGTACGGGGATGATTTCCGCACAGGCCCGACTTGTCAGGGTCGGCACGTTTTCAAATTCAAACGTCACCACCGAAACGCCGCGGGCAAATTGGCGCACCTTCTCAAGATCCTCATAGGGGGCACTGATTTCAACATCGCTCACCTGCCCGGCCGGGGTCTCCGTATCGGGAGAGTAGATGTGAACTCGGTAGCCGAGTTGACGTGCAGCGATGGCAAACATACGCCCCAACTGACCACTGCCTAGGATTCCTAGAGAGGCACCTGGAAGAATGGGTGAAAGCGTCATGCGACTCACTTGGCCAACACGACTTCTTGCTCCCCTGCCGAATCCAGTGGTGCAGCAAAGCCAACGGCTTCGATCGGCCTGTGGGTGGGGGAGTCCTCCCGATTGAACTTCACGCTGACGATCTTACTGATGCCATGTTCCTGCATGGTGACCCCGTACAAAACATCTGCCATTCCGATGGTTCGCTTGTTATGGGTGATGATGATAAACTGGCTTTGTTCGATGAAGCGTTTTAGGACCTTGACGAACCGATTGATGTTCGACTCATCCAAAGGTGCATCCAATTCGTCTAGCACGCAGAACGGTGACGGTTTTACCTGGTAGATCGAGAATAAGAGCGCAACTGCGGTCATCGTCTGCTCACCGCCCGAAAGCAAGGAGATTCCTTGAAGCTGCTTTCCAGGAGGACGGGCGACGATCTCGATACCGGATTCTAAAACATCGCCTTCGTCGGTGAGTCGCAGGTCCGCCTTGCCGCCACCGAAAACTTCCACGAACATCTGCTGAAAATTCGCTCGAATTTGTTCGAACGTTTCAAGGAACATGGACTTGGTTTCCGCATTGATCTTGTTGATCACTTCCACGAGTTGCTCTTTGGCCTTGATCAAATCGTCGTGCTGGGTGGTTAGGAACCCATGACGTTGTTCCGTCTCCTCATACTCCTCGATGGCCACCAGATTGACCGGCCCCATTTCATCCAACCGTTTCTGCATTGAGGCCACCTGCTGGGCGATCGTTTCCCAGTCCGTCGCGATGCCAGCACTTTCCATTTCCTGCAGACCGATCACCTCAATCTTGATCTGGCCCTCATCCGCAAAAGTCACTCGGATTCCTTCACTCCGGATGTCCTCAAGAACCAACTGGTACCTGGATTGGATGCGTTCACGCAGATTTTGAACTGACATGGTCCTTTGCGCCAACTCGACCTCCAATTGCCCTCGCCGCTCTTGGAGGTCGTGCAATCGATTGCGATGCCCTCGAAGTTGGTCTTCGCGTGCACCGATCTCACCTTCCTGAAACTTCTTTTCCTCCAGCTGGTGCGCGATCTGTTGGGACAAGGTTTCGCGATCGCCAGCGAGACGTTCCATGATTCTCCGTGATTCTGCGATTCCCGCTTCAAGATTGGCCTTACGTTCCCCAAATGTGCTGAGTTCGGACTGCAGCCGGGTAATCGACGCACTAAGTTCCCGGATGCGTTGCTCCAGCGGTCCGCGTTGGCGTCCGTGGCTCGCCAGCAGTTGCTCTTCAGTTGCCAAGGCAATCTTCGATTCCCCAACTCTGGCGTTTGAAACGTCCCGTCGTGTGCGCAATTCATCCAATCCCGTGCTCAGTTCTCCGACCTGACTCAAGGCGACCAATTCACGATCTTGAAGCTCTGTGACGGCATTCTGCAGCGACAGGTACTTCTCAGAACCTGCCCGTTCCTGGGCCGCTAGGTGGTCCAACTCCCGCGAGACCTGTTCCGATTTGACCGTCAGAGAACGGCGCGACATTTGAAGCGCGTTGAATTCGCCTTGCCGCGTCGCGACTGCCACTTCTTGCTGACGAAGTTCCATTCGGGCCTGCTCGAGGCTGGTTTGAAGTGTGGTTTGTTCGCTCTGTAGCGCACCTTTGGCCCGGCTCGCTTCCTCCACTTGTTCCGTCAGCCGAGCCATGTCAGTTTGTAATTCTGCGATCTGATTTTTTCGGCCCAAAATACTCGCCGGGGCTTTGCCCGAAGCGGACGCTGCACCTCCGGTATAGACTCCGGCACTCGTCAACAAGTCGCCTGAGGGCGTAACAAATTCATATTGGCCCAAAGTCTCATGATACATGGACGTTGCCGTGGCCAAATCTGGAACGATCAGGACGCGGCCAAGCATTCCTTGCACCAGCAAACGGACACTGTCATCGCAAGTTAAAACACTCATGGCAGGGGTTGCTGACATCGCGCTACCAATCAGATCCACCGTGGCATTGGCTCCTCGTTCCATGCCAAGGTCGAGTGCCGCGATACTGGCACGGCCCCGACGATTGGCACTTAGGTCCGACAAAATTTGGGTGGCGGTGTCTGGCTGCTGAGTGAGGATGAGCTGAAGATGGTGACCCAGGGCGGCTTCAATCGCAGCCACGTGCTGATCTGTCACCCGGATCTTGTCGGCGAGCGAGCCCAAAACACCTTGGGATTGCTTCAATGCTGCCAGTGCTCCTGAACCGAATCCTTCGTAACTGTGATCGAGTTGTTCCAACACTTGGAGACGAGACCGCTTCTCTGCCTGCTGTCGGACGACCACGTCGAGGGCCTGCTGGGCGTGGAGCATTTCACCTTGGATTGCTCGCAGACGTTGTTGGCGTTCCTCCAATGTCATTCGGGAGAGCTGAACCTGCTGGCGCTCGCCCTCAACGGCGGCTGTAAACTCCGCCAGGCGTATCTCTAGTCGAAGTTGCTCTTCTTCGAGGCTGAGCTTTTCAAACTGGAGTTTCTCCAAGCGCACGATGTTCCCTTGTTTCTGGACATCCAGCTGGTTGATTTCGCTCCGAGCGCGGTTGAGTTGTTGCGTCGTCGAAAAGGCGAGGTTTTGTGCCTGGCGCAATGCTTCATGCTTTTGCGACAATTCCTGCTCAACCTCCGACAATTCGACGCGCTTTTCCTCCAAATTGGCCCGCAGAACACCCATCTGGATCTGGGAGTTTTCCAAGCGATCTTCCACCAGAAGCAGCTCGGATTCCGCGACGCGCAGACGTTCCAGGGATTGGCTTTGGTCCGCCACACCGCGATCGTGCTGACTGACTAACTCTCGAATCCTCTCCTCGTTGAACTGAATTCGGCTCTCGTTTCGTTCAGACTCTGCCTTCAGCTCCAATCCATGTTGCTGATTCAATGAAATCCGGGCTTCCAGTTCGCTGAGTTGCTGGCGCAACAACAGGATTTCATCCTCCAATCGAATCACACTCTCCTGACAGACATCTATCTCGATTCGGGCCTTGTCGGCCGCTGTTTGGCGCAACTTGATCTCCTCCTGCAAAACATCGAACTGGTGCCTGGCCAACTGCGTGTCCAGTTGTTGGAGCTCCGCTTGAATTGCCTTGAATCGTCGAGCTTTCCCAGCTTGTCGCTGCAGCGAGCCTATCTGTCGTTTGACCTCGCGGATCAGGTCCTGTACCCGAAGCAGATTCTGATCCGTACTCTCAAGTTTCCGCAAGGCCTCCCTCTTCTGCTGTTTGAAGCGGGTAATGCCTGCGGCTTCCTCGAATACCAGTCGCCGGTCATCCGGTTTGCTGGAGAGCAATTGGGTAATATTACCCTGTGCCATCACAGAGTAGCTCGTCTTGCCAACACCGGTCCCCGCAAACAATTGCTGGATATCCCTCAATCGACAGGACGTCTTGTTCAGAAAGTATTCGGATCCCCCGTCTCGGAACACTCGACGCGTCAGAGTTACCTCGTTGAATTCCACCGGCACCCCGGAGGCCTGCAATAATTCGGAATCCACATCCCCAATCGTTAACGACACCTCTGCCATCCCCATCGGCTTGCGTCCGTCGGTCCCATTGAAAATCACATCCGCCATCTCACCACCGCGTAGCGCTTTGGCCGATTGTTCACCTAAAACCCAGCGGATTGCATCGCTAACATTTGATTTGCCACAACCATTGGGGCCCACAATCGCTGTGACGCCAGGCCCGAAATTGAGGGCCGTCTTGTCTGCAAACGATTTGAACCCGAGCACCGTGAGGTTCTTCAGATACATCTTGATAGAGATGTCAACCCATCCGGTTGTGGTTACGCAAGGGGGAATACACTAGATATTGTGTTGAGTTATTCACAATGGCCGTTCAGCTGTGGACTACTCGGTGGTTTTCAAATCATTCAAGCCACTCCCATCACAAAACGAACGCGAATGTCGCGTTTGATCAGTCGACACTCGAGGGGAAGCTTGACAATGACGAGCCACCGCTAGCTCCGGTGGGGCCATGTTGGGTTGGTGATGTTTAGATTCATTTGCCAAAATCGCGACTCGAGCTTGTCACGCAGCTACCCTCGGGTAGGGTGCGCGGCCCATGAAGTTTTGGAAATACCACGCACTCGGAAATGATTACTTGGTCATGGATCCGGCGGATGGGATCGCGTCGCTATCTGTCGAAAAGATTCGGTTAATCTGTCACCGAAACTTTGGGGTTGGTAGCGATGGGATCTTATTCGGACCCATTCCGTCCACCAAAGCCCCGTTTGGACTCCGAATCTTCAACCCAGACGGCAGCGAAGCTGAGAAAAGTGGAAACGGACTTCGAATCTTTTCCAGATACTTATGGGATCAGAAGAGAGTGGAAAGCGACCAGGAGTTTGCCATTGAAACTGCTGGAGGCTTGGTACGGTCCACGGTCTTCGTGGGCGGGCGAACGGTTCGCGTGGATATGGGAAAGGTGAGCTTTCAAAGCGAATTAATTCCAGTAGTCGGCCCTAAACGGGAGGTACTCAACGAACGAATCAAGGCGGGCGATCGCGAGTTTGAGTATTGCGCTGCCACGGTGGGTAATCCCCATTGTGTGATCTCATTGCCAGAAATCTCTGAAGAACTGGCAAAGCGATACGGCCCGATCCTCGAAACTCATGGAAATTTTCCGCGTCGCACCAACGTGCAATTCCTCCAAATCTTGGATCGTAAGAATATCCGCATTGAGATCTGGGAACGTGGTGCAGGCTACACGCTTGCAAGCGGTAGCAGCAGCAGCGCAGCCGCAGCAGTCGCCCATCGATTAGGATTGGTTGGCGACCATGTCACGGTCCACATGCCTGGAGGAATGATCAGCATTGAAATCGCTGCGGATTACAGCATCCGAATGACAGGCGGTGTCACTCGTGTGGCGGAAGGACACCTACACCCGGAACTGTTTGAAACCAATTACTGAGGCGGAAAACGTGGTTTCGTACCAGATCAGGCAATCGGATCGCGTGTTTCTGATGACTCCGAGGCCGTGGATGGCTGAACCTTAGCAGTCTCCTCCCTTCGGGCTCGGACAATCTCGAAGTGATCTTCTGCCACCATAAATCCAACACATTCAGCAGTTCCACATTGGCAAGGGAAATCGGCGTATTCCTCGATGCCGTACCCGTAGTTGAAGGTCAGCTCCTCTCCGGGTTCGATGTGGCGCCGAGCATAAATCAGGATCCTGCCCTCATCGAAGATTGCTTCGCAGTTTGGATTGCAACTGTGGTTAATAAACCGGGCAGGATTCCACGAGACGTCACCATCAATATCATCGGTGTCATCCAAAGTAAAAATAAAGGGATTCCCGTCCTCTTGCCGCCTCAGAGATTCTTCCTTTGGGATACGCTCGCCGACGTACTCGGCCACCAATTCTCCGTTAGCGATGCGTTTCGTGGCAAAACCGCCATTGCCCTCAATGGCAGAATTTCGGATCTCAAATGGCAACTCCTCAAGAGTGGTAAATCCATTTGATGGGTTCGGATTCGTCGTTGTATCGGTCGTTCCACCATCCATGCAGCAAAGAACTGACAGCTTTTTGGTCCGGGCGCAATCCCCTTGAATTGAGATTCTCACATAACCGACCCCGTCAATTAAGGTTGGCCGGAAGAACGAATGGCCCAACGGAGTTTCGCGGATTTCGACCGTGGATTGGAGCGTCGCTCCTCCGGTCCAGCCACGAGGACCTCACGAGCGACCTCCGAGTAGAGTCCAATACGGTGCCCGTCTCGAAACGCCATCTTCACCCGCCGATCCTCACCGGAATGAAATGTCAATACGACCACGCGCCCACCTGGCATCAGGCATGAAGGGAGTTGGCGCAGCCAACTTTCCAACGCACTAAACTCGTCATTCACCTCGATTCGCAAGGCTTGAAACACCCGTCGGATCGTATCTTGTGCGGCGTTGTTCGATACCATATTGGGCAGTGGTTTTAGGATCTCACGCAAAGCATTGGCCAGATCCAGGGTGCTTCGAATCGACCTAAGCGATGCACGTTCCAGGAGACCTCGGGCTAACAGGGTGGCGTGCGGCTCATCCGCATTTTCCATCAGAGCTCGCTCCAATCGTGGAATCGTCGTGCGGGCGAGCCATTCCGCGGCCGACAATCCGCGTCGCGGGTTTAGTCGGAGGTCCAAGGGCGCATCGACTTTGAACGTGAATCCGCGGCTGGGGTCATCCAATTGCATGGACGAGATTCCCAGATCCGCCAGAATCGCATGTGCGCCCGGCCAACCAACCCGCTTGAGCGTGGAGTGCAATCCCGCAAAATTGCATAATTTCGGCAGGAATTCGGATTCCGAAAACCCTAAGGACCTCAAGCGTTGCGTAGTGCGGGGCTGTTCAATGGGGTCGAGATCCAGGCCGAGCAGTGCTCCCCCTGGCCGAATGGCTCTGAGGAGTGCCTCCGCGTGACCACCATACCCTAAGGTGCAGTCAACGACATGATGCCCAGGTAGCAATGACAGGCACTCCAATACTTCAGGCACCATGATAGGCCGGTGAGTGCCTGCTGGAGTTTTTCCCGAGGCGATGACTTTGGAAATAGCATCGGCGTGATTTGCTGGGTCGAGTTCTTTGTACCGATCCTCAAATCGACGGGGGTTCTTGCCCGAATACCGAGGCCGTCTCTTCCGCTCATTGGGGCTCTGCGGTTGGGAGTTCAACGCCATTCCTTCGGTCAATCTCCTCGGATTATCAGGGTCGGTGGTCATGCGCCTCAGGCCCAGTTAAAGTTGAAACTGATGCTGATACGTTCGGATTGCACTTGGCTTGCAGGCACTTCGTGACGCAACCAACTCTCAAACAAGATCACTTTTCCAGCCTCAGCAGGATAGGTGACAAACTGCTGGTTGGGCGGACGAGGATCGTTGATTCGGGGAGGGGCCGCCATGAAGCAAGCCAATCGTGGGTCCTCAAACTTGAGCCCTGAACATCTGCGGGGTGTGACCACGTAGTACGTCCCACTGATGACCGATAGTGGGTGCAGGTGCAGGCTGTGAATGGTTCGAAATGGCATGATGTTCACCCAACAATCGGTCAAGGACAGCTCGTGTCCCCCAAGATCCCAGTCCAACGCATTGGCAAAACGATTGGCATGACGCTGAATCCTCTGTCCCAGCTCCATGAAGGTGCTCGACATATGATGGATCTTGTCGAGCGACCCATAAGAGGTGTATCCACCTGGGTAGTTTTTTTTAGACCAATTGCGGCCTTCGTCGTCAAACTCCTGCAGTTGTCGGCATTCCTTCAGCAATTCGCGATTGAATTGCCTCCATCCCCTGGCTTGCAACCGTTCTGAATAGATAAAGGTGGAAAACCAGCTCTGTAGTCGCTTCACAACGCGACTTTTGAACCAGCCAGCATTCGAACTCAAGCCGCGCATCATTTCCCAGCATCAATTCGAAGCAAACCATCTTACGCACTGGACTCCTGAGACTGACTCATTCCAGAGTGAGGTCGTGGATGTCCTCGGCCTGGAAACCTACGCCATCGAGATTCGGTTGATCCTGCGCGAACTGGGGATACCAGAAAGTTATGCAACCGATCGCCGCCTGGAGCTGCAGGTGGAAACGAATCGGTCGGTTTCGGCTGGACGGGATATCTATGATCGGGAACTGCGATTGACACCGGAGGGGCTGGAGGCATGGAATAACTTGCGTTCAAATGCCCTAAAGGACGGGATCGTCCTTCAAGTGATTTCGGGCTTTCGAAGGGTCTCCTACCAGCGCGGCATTATTGAGCGCAAGTTGGCCACAGGCCTCCATATCCAAGAAATCCTGAAGTCCAGCGCAGCACCTGGGTTTAGCGAACACCATACAGGCCGGGCGCTCGATCTGACCACACCAGGAGCGACCGTCTTACATTCCGATTTCGAACATACTGCCGCATTTGTGTGGTTGGCTCGCAACGCGGCTTTTCTGGGCTTTCGCATGAGCTTTCCAAGAGGCAACCCACACGGCATCATTTACGAACCCTGGCATTGGTACTTCCAGGGGTAGGTGAACCCGGTTGATTTAGGCTCCAACACCCCAAACCGATTAAAACAACTCCTACAAGTCGTTCGCTTAGTGCAGAAATCTTCTCTAACGGCAATACTTCCCGTACAGATAACGCCAGTAAACCAACGGCAGCCACTCCAGCTGAATGGCCAATACCCCATCGAAATCCCGGGATCCATGAATGTCGATGCGCCTTAACTGCGAGCGGTGCGACGGCAGCAAGGTGGTCGGGTCCTGAGATCACATGGACCATTCCAGCCAGAAAACCTGTCAAGACAGCAAGAATCGTGTGACCTCAATCTGCCGATTGAGAGGCACGCATCGCAAGCTCTCTGCAGGCGCCAATCGGCTTCGACTCAATCACGGCACCACCTTAACGAAACGCTTAGGCCGCGCTCAGTGGCAGGACTGAAACGCGGCCAGATGTTTGCGAATTGGAAGTGGTCCGCTTCTCTGCAGATCAACCCGCCGACGGAGGCGCCTTCCCTTGTCCTTGTTGGGGCGCCTGAGCTTGCACGAGGAAGGCCGGAACTGCATAACGGAGTTTCATGACGTCATCGATCAATACTTCAACCCAGTATGGACCAGGCTGATTCAAAGTAATTCCAGTGACGCCGTGAACATTGGTGGCAGTAGCGATTGGGTCGGGCAGCGCCATCTTGGATTCAGACTTGTGCAAAACGGTCGTTTGGTCTGCGGCAAGAATCTTGACGACTTGGGTGAACTGACCTTTGCCAGCAGTCCATCGATTGACGATGAACAACTGACCCAGTTGGACCGGATACTGTTGTGAAAGGATCCGATCCATGACTCCCAAAAGAATGAGATTGCCTGAGGCTTCCTGGCGAATTCCATCGCACATCAAAGAACACTGCAGGTCAGGCAGAATACGTGAAGGATTCATATATCGGCGCGGAGGGTTCCAATTGCTCGAATACAGGTCAAAATGAATCCTGAACGATCTTTTTGCTTGAACTCCTCCCACTTTAACCCTCCCAGTGCTCCCAGACTAGCACCATACCAGGTGCATACCGTCGTGAGTGTTGTCTCTGACGATGCTCGATAGATCGCCTCTTCGGCTGCGGTTCAGCTGAGGCTCAGAGTTTTGGACCGTCGTAAAGGAAGGTGTAGTCGCGTCCGTTCCGATAGTCGGGAGCCCTGGCAGTCGCCTGCAGATAGCTCACGTGGCCATCGACGAATCCCACATTGCCCCACCCCAAGGCTGAGCTGTGGTGCCAATAACTGTACTGAAATGGTGTGGTCGCCGAACCTGGAACTTCCTCCATCCAACCCCAACAACTGAACGGATAACAATTGGCCAGCACCACAGAACTTGGAGCGTTAATTTGTGCGAACTTGCGCCCATGCAATCCTCGCTCCGCATTGCTGTTTCCACCAGCGTTGTAGAAATAGCTGGATCCAAACGTGTCGAATAGCGTTGGTTTCCGGGTCCCCGTCCAACGTCCGGGCGTCGCTCCCTTGTCGGCCGGACATCGAAATACCCGAAAGACTCCTTCGTTATTGTTTGTTCGAACCTTACCGGCAATGGCGACGTAACTGTTGATAAATCGATACTCTGCCTGGTATTCGGTGCCACGTTTTCCTGCCCAGGCATTGTATGAAAAGACTGGACCCAGCGCGTCAGTCGGGAACCGATCCTGGTAGTCGTCCATGTAAAGGGCATTGGCTAAATGCAGTTGCTTGACGTTGTTCGCGCAGCCAACCCGCTGTGCCTTACGTTTTGAAGCAGCCAGTGCCGGCAACAACATCGACGCCAGGATAGCAATAATTGCAATGACGACTAACAGCTCGATCAAGGTAAATCCTAAGCGATTCCCCGCGTTGCTCCAGTGACGAGAGGTGCGGCTTCTATCGGTGGAATTCATAATGGAACCTGGGTTGTTGGCTTTAGTATGCGAAGGTTGTCAGCGTTCTAAACAAGGAATTCTTTGTCATACGTTCACAGCCTTCAACGAGCTAATTCTACATTGTTATAAAAAGAGATTGCGAATTCGCAGCGCCGACGCAATGATTTTCCCAGCGAACAGAAACTAAAACATACGGAGAAACCCATCTCGGCCGCCCGCTGGCGGCCTTCAAAAAAATGAGACACCCGA
>SXSK01000103.1 GCA_005793375.1 Verrucomicrobiales bacterium
GTCTCGGCAGCTGCGCGGGAGCTGTGGTGGATTTCGATGTGGATATGAACGAGGTTTTGATCATAGGTCCGGAGCGTGTGCTCCAGACCACCCCGGGCGTCTACTTCGGCGAAGCCCCCCGCGCAGCGGCTTCGTTCAATCAGCGTATCTTTCCTGAAATGAAAAATGACCTTGTTGTGGTGTGTGGTGGTGGTGGGTTTATTGGCGGCCATTTGGTGGCGGACCTTCGTCGTCAGGGCTACGAACGTATTCGCTCGGTGGATTGCAAACCCCAGTCCCAGTGGTATCAGCGCTTTCCGGATGTGGAAAACCTGGTGCTCGATCTCGAGGACAAAGCGGCTTGTTACACCGCCGTGCAAGGCGCCCACACGATTTACAATCATGCCGCCGACATGGGCGGCATGGGCTTCATCGAGCATAACAAGGGGCTTTGCATGCTCAGCGTGCTCATCAATACCCACCTGCTCATGGCCGCCAAGGACATCGGTGTCCAACGCTTCTTCTACGCCTCCAGCGCCTGCGTTTACAACGGCGACAAACAGAAAAACACCAACGTCACGGCCCTCAAAGAGGAAGACGCTTATCCCGCGTTGCCCGAGGATGGTTATGGCTGGGAGAAACTCTTCAGCGAACGTATGTGCCGCCATTTCCGCGAAGACTTCGGAGTCGAGACCCGCATCGCCCGGTATCATAATGTGTACGGTCCCTTCGGTACCTACGATGGCGGACGCGAGAAAGCCCCGGCCGCCACTTGTCGGAAAGTTATCCAGGCCAAGTTCAGCGGCAACCACGAGATTGAGATCTGGGGCGACGGCCATCAGACTCGTTCGTTCATGTACATCGACGATTGCCTGCTGGGTACCCAAATGTTGACCCGGAGTGATTTCGTGGAGCCGATCAATATCGGATCCAGCGAATTAGTTTCGATCAATCAACTGGTAGACATCGTGGAGGAGATCGCAGGCATCCAATTGAAGCGCCGGTACAATTTGAATGCTCCGAAGGGCGTGAACGGCCGCAATTCCGACAATTCACTCATTCAAAAGGTGTTTGGTTGGGAGCCGAACACCCGGTTGAAGGATGGCATGGAAAAGACGTACCGCTGGATCCACGACGAAATGATCGCCCGCGAACGCGGCGAACGCGTAAAGAGTTTTCACTGAAGCCGACCCTACGGCTTCTTCAACGACGCCAGATACTCGATCAGGTCGACGAACTCCTGAGTCGAGAGGGACGCTTGTAGTCCAATGGGCATGATAGAAAGGGGTTGCTTGGTGCGCCCCTCAATCTCGGATTTCTTCAGGCGGTTCATCGACCCGCCTTGCAGCTTCAAGACCACTTCTTGCTCGGTCTCACTGGCAATCAACCCGAAGGCTTCGTCTCCGCCTTTCAGGCTGAATTGCCAGGCTTCAAACCCGAAGCTGATCCCCGCGCTCGGATCCAGAATGGATTCCACCAGGGCTTCACGGCCCAACTTCGTTCCAATCTCCGACAGCGCCGGGCCAAAATCCACGCCCTCGTTCCCGACCAAATGACAGGAGATGCAGTTCACCTCGGGTAGTCGAAACACGGTTGCACCTCGCCGGGAATCGCCCCGTAATTGGATCAGTTCCGCCAAGGGCGGTAGCTGGGCGTTTCCACGGGCGGCGGGTGGCGGAAGCACTTCAGCCGCGGCGCTCTTCACCGCAGGCCATCTCACGGTGCTCAGTTCCGTGGCGGTGATCAGCTTGAGATCCGACGCCAAGCGGCCGTCGCGCGCGAGTTGAACCAAGCCGAGAGCGCCTTCCTGCACCCGCACGACCGATCGCACGGCGGCCCGTCGAACATCGACAGATCGATCCGTTTGGCCCACCACCGGGAGGAGCAACCCGGCGATCCGATTGTCGCCAGTATCCCCCAACGGATTGATGAGCGGCGCTGCGGTGACGTCTTGGGCCAGTGCGGCCTTGAGGCGATCGCTCCCGCCGAACTGGAGCAGGGTTTTTAGGGATTCCGCGGCGTTGGGATCCCGGGGGTTTTGGATGGCGAACTCGAGGAGTGCTGGGATTTCGTTGGTGAGTTTGAAATCGCGCACGACATCGACAAACGCGGATTTGCCCCGGACCTTTTCCAAGACGTTCAAGACCGCTTTCTTGAGGGCGGGATTGGTTTCGATATCCTGATCTTTGAGTCGTTGCAGCGCTTCGATGAGGATGGAAGTACGGTCATTCGCCTCTTGAGCCAGCAGTCCGAAAAATCCGAGCAGCAGTACGGCGGCGGAACACAGACGGAGGCTGAGGGATCGGCAGATCGTGATGTTTGGCAATACTCCCATAAGTACAATTTCCTGAGTTCCCAGGGCACTGACTTAATCCAAGAATTTCAGGATCAACCCAATTTCGAAGAGCACCGCGCAGAGCAATCCCAGCCATAGAGCCCATTCCAAGGCCAACTGCGACCGAACGCGTCCGGGAGCGATCCAAAATCCGATTCGGACTGCACCGCAAACAAACTGATCGCCATTGCGCAATCGGTGCACTTGAGCCGCTGCACCCTGTACACTGACCGTGGCGCCAGCACCCGCGCGGATCAGGAACTGCCCATCGCTATCCTGTTCGAGGGTGACGTGATGTTCCCAGACGCCTGGGTCGGAAAGAGAAAGGCCGGCCTTGGAAGACCGGCCAATCTGAAATGGCGTGCAGGTGACAGGGGCAATACGCCCCGCGCTCTTTCCAGAAAAGACGCGCAGTTCAACCATTCCTGGACCGGTCAGAAGATGGCCTTTTCCACAATGACGATATCGCCTGGGAATATGTCAACGTCGAATCGAGGATTTTTCGCGGCTTTCTTGTAGTCCACGACGACCTGGGATTTGTCTGAGGCGCGCGTGATCGTGATTTTGCGTTTGTTGGCGTAATCGGTGAAACCGCCGGCAGCGTGAATGGCTTTAACAACCGTCATCTGGCCTGGGTGCATGATCTGCCCTTGACCGCGAACTTCGCCACCGATGCTAAAGAGGCGCGGGGGCAATACCACGGTCACCGTCATGCGCTTGAAGATTTCCTTTTCGCGCACGTAGAAGTTTTCGATTTCCTTCTCCAACTCCTGACGTTTCTTGCCAGCGACATTAAACTCGTACCCCTGCAGCAGAGTGATGCGGCCATCGGTGCGGACCTGTTGTTGGAACGGGGGTGGTGAGTTGGGGACTTCGGTGATTGTGACCTGGATTCCGTCGCCGATTTGAACGCGATCAATCGCGTCGGCATCGACTAGATCAACGGTTTTAGACGTGGTTTGGGAACGGGTAGAGCCACCACTACCACCACCACCGCTGGCGCTGTCCAGGGTTTCGCATCCGGATCCAGCCATCAGCACTAGTAAGAGTGCGACGGCCGAAACCGGACCAAATGACTTAAACCAATCGAAGAACCTCGAATTCATTGCGATGAGCATTGGATAGAGCCGTACAAGGATCAATACTTCTGCTTGATATCGAGCACCTGCTTTTTGCCCTTGCCCTCGGTCTTTTCCTGGGTGGGCTTGCTGTCCTCGCTCTTGGAGTAATAATCGTAGTAGTAACCGCTGTAGTAGTAGTAGTAGCTGTCTTGGGAGATATTGATGTTGTTGAGTACCACACCCAAGAGCCGCCCGCCCACCTTCTCAACCATTTGTTTGGCGCGAAGGGTCATCTGCTGGGGATACTTGCGGTACTGGATGACCAGGATGGCCATGTCGACTTCGCTGGCCAGAATCGATGCATCGCTGACACCCATGATCGGCGGTGAATCAAAGAAGACGAAGTCGTAGCGGCGCTTAGCTTCCGCAATGAACTCCTTCATCTTCACCGAGTTGAGGATACCCATAGAACTGCTTGGCAATTTGCCGCTGGGCAAGAAGTCCAGTGTTGGGATCGACGTCGTCTGAATCACTTCCTCCAGGCTCTGCTGTGCCAGGAGGTAGTTGGTCAACCCGATGTTGTTCGCCACGTTCAACAGCTTGTGCAAGCTCGGACGTCGAAGGTCCGAGTCGACGACCAACACCCGGCTCCCATTTTGGGCGAAGATCGTCGCCAAATTGAAGATGGTGGTCGATTTACCTTCACCAGCACCACCCGAGACCACGGTCATCGTGCGCAGGTTCGGATCCTTTCGCGAAAACAACACATTGGTGCGGAGAACGCGATAGGCTTCTGCGTGTGGACTGTCGATGCCTTCGTGGATGAGTGCTCCCACGTTTTGAGGGATGACACCCAGCACGGGCGATTGCAAGGCCTGCTCGACGTCGTCGATGGTCTTGACGCTGGTGTCGAGGTACTCGATGAAGAACGCAAGGCCGACCCCTACCATTAATCCAAACACCACGCCCATGGCGATGTTCAGTGGTTTGTTGGGTTTATCCGGTTTGCGGGAAGCTTCGGCTGGCTGAATGATCTCAACACTGGTTGATTTGCCGATCTTGGCGTCGATTTCTTCCGCGAACTTTTTGGACATCAGGACGCTCTTAAGGCGGAGCTGGTCTTCCAAATCGCGTTTGGCCTGGAAATACGGGCGGTTCTCCTTGGTGCGCTTAAAGTCGTCGCTGACTTCTTTTTCGAGTTGGGCGGTAACATGCAAAACGGTTTCCTGGTCCGCTTTCACCAGCGCTTCGCGAGCGGAGACGATGCCCCTGACTTGGGCTTCAATCTGATCGTTGAGGAGCGCGATGATCTTGGTAATGCGCTCCATTTCTTTGGAGCGTGTGCCGAAGTCGAGGCTCAAGGATTCAAACGTCTGTTCGGCTGAATTGAGCTCGCCAATCAGCTTGGTCAATTCCGCTGTGGGAGTCGCCGAAGCGAGGAAGGTCCTCAATTCACCCGGAACCTTGTTCTTCATCTGGTTCAACAACTCACGGTTCATCGTGAGCCGAGCCGTAGAATCCGCACGAAGCGATTCCAAATGGCGCATTTTATCGGTGTCCAGCGTCAGACTGTAACTGCCCTCAACATTGATATCCGGGACGTTGAGTTCCTCGCGGAGACGATCGACGGTGCGACGGGCTTCAGCCAACGACTTTTCGACTTCCTCCAGCTGATTGGTCAACGTTTCATTACCACGTTTCCATCGGTCTTCGCGCCCTTTGTTTCGAGAAATGATATAATGCTCGGCAATTTTGTTCGCGATATCCGCCGCCATGGTGTTGGTGGGGCTTTTGGCACGGATCTCAATAATGCTGGTATTCCGAAACTGTTTGACGTCGATTTCCCGGATGAGGATGTCGTAAACCTCGGGTTCAGAAAACTCGAGTTCCGATTTGGCACGGCGAGCGTAGTACTTGGTCAGGCTCAGCTCCGCAATGACTGGGTAAAGGATCTTTTTTGACTGAATGACCTCGAATTCCGTGAGCAAATAATAGGGATCATAACTCTGTTGCCCGCCGATTCCTAAACTTCCGAGCGGCGAGATATCGTAGGTATCCTTTTCAACACGAATGCGCACCATGCTGGCGTAAGAAACCGGCAGATAGTACGTGACCGCGATCGTAGTGAGCACGACCAGGAAGAACACCGCCAGGATAATCGTCTTGCGGATTCGGATAATCCGCCAGTAGTCCAGGAAGTGGAGTTTGGAATCCGCTGTGCCGGTCCCGGAGGACACGGTGGGCGCTGGTTTTTGAATAGGATCCATGTCTGCGAAAAAAAAGGAGGCTAGAAGTGGATTCCAGCCTCCGTCGGAGAGTAACGGGCGTTCTCAGTACGTGAAGCGGACGCCGAGGAATACGCGATTTCGATTGTATTCACGGGTCGCACCGAACAACGAGGAATCCAGGTTGTCGTAGTAGTAGCTGGCTTCACCCGCGAGGTACCGTGTGAAGGCGTAACTAACTGTAACACCCAGGTTCCAATATTTTTCGGATTCGCCATCGATCGCGGTTCCAGCTGCATTGAACTTTGCGTTTTGGAACAACGCACTGCCAGAAATGTTCAACTTAGCTGTAATTTTGTGGCTGACACTCAAATAAGCGGTCGTCGCTTCGGTGTCGAGAATCGGGTTGCTGGCCTCGTCGAACAAGTCGGTCGCATTGCGTTGATGCTTCACACCCACCCGGACGGTGCTGCCGTCGGCGTAGCTGTAATTCATGCTCGCATCCGCATAAGGCGTTGTGGTCGAGGTGGAATTACTGCTCTTGACCCCGAGGTTCGTGTAGTCATCCCACTCGGCAATCTGGGCGCCGATACGGACGGAACCGAGCAAACGGCTGGTAAAGCTGTGATCCGCACCCCCGTAAATGAAGTGGGAGTTCTGATCCTTTGACTGAGGATTGAAGATGATCGTCGGGCTGAGCTGAGTCAGAGCCTTGGACGTATAATCGTAAATTCCGTATTGATAACCGACCACACCCACGGTGGTGGGGCGGAATTGATAACGGAGGTTCAGTCCAAAAAGGTGCTCCAACCGATTCAACGCCTGCTCAAACCCGACACTGTCGTAGTTGTAGTAGTTGTTGTTGTAGTTCAACTCACCGCTCAGCGCCCCTGCCAATTGAGCCTGGAACAACGCACCCGCGCTGTTGCGGATGTTGTCACCTTCAGTACGGAACGGGATCAAACCGCCGCCGCCAACGGCAGCCATCTGCTCGGGCTCCTGGGACAGGGCAAAATTGTCGGACAACGACAACTTGTAGCGAGGCGAAAAATTATGGGAGAAGGAACCATTGAAATTGTGGTACTGATCGGTGTTATTGCCGGGGCGATTCTCAAACCAGCGGAGACCGTAGGTGTAACCGACATCCAAATTGCCCTGGCTCAGCGGCACGTTGTAGCTGACGGTCGGCGCAATATCGAAGCCGAAGCTGTCTACCTTCTGATCCACGCCACCAACCGTGAGGTCAGGCCGGGTGAAGATGTTGTCGTCGAAGAAACCCCGCACGCCTGCACCCACGGTCCATCGCTTGGATGAATCCTGGCCATAGGCAGAGGTGGCGAGTGCAAGGCTAGCAAGCCCGGCAGAAAGAATGCCGGCGGCGTTGATCAAGTTTTTCATAACGAAAAGAAATGCTTCGGCACTATGAGGCCCGTGAAACCTCAGTGTTGATTGCGCGAGTCTTGTAAGGATGAGCCATAGATGTGTCAAACAGAAATCCCTACGAACACCCACCTTCCGCAATTTAACCTACTAGTTTTCAAGTTTCCCTCACCGCTTCAGCCTCTGCACTTTGCGCGTTCCATAGCCGAGAGTAAAGCCCGCGAATCAATAATAACGCGTCATGCGTCCCACGTTCCACAATTTGACCACCCTTCAACACCAACACTTGATCGGCCCCGCGAATCGTGCTCAGTCGATGCGCAATCACCAGACTCGTCCGTCGTTCCATCAATCGCTCCAACGCCTGCTGGATCAATCCTTCCGTCGCCGTATCCACACTCGCGGTCGCTTCGTCCAGGATCAAAATCGGCGCATCTTTCAACAGCGCCCGTGCAATACTGACCCGCTGCTTTTCCCCCACGCTCAGCTTCACACCACGCTCGCCAACCAGGGTCTCATAACCCGTCGGCATTCGGCTGATAAACTCGTGGCAATTCGCCGCCCGCGCCGCCGCCGTCAATTGGGCCTCGCTGGCCGTCGGACTCCCAAACAACAGGTTTTCACGCAGACTCCCATTGAATAAAAACGGTTCCTGGCTCACAACGGCAATTTGCTGCCTCAACTCTTCCAAATCGAACTGTCGGATGTCTCGTCCATCCACCCGGATGGATCCTGAATTGCGTTCGTAAAGTCTCGGCAATAGGTTCACCAGTGTGGTTTTTCCGGCCCCCGTCGGTCCCACCAGTGCGATCACTTCCCCCGGCACCGCCTGAAACGAAATATGGCACAGTGCCGTCCGACCATCTCCGTAGCTGAACCCGACGTCTTCGTATTGGATGGCACCCTTTACCCGTTTCCACAGATGCGGCACCGACCCATTCCCCGACGCGGCCGTCCCGGTCGCCAGCGGTGCTGCGGTGCTGGAACGTCTTTCCATCGGTATCCATCCCGTCGGCTGTCGGCTGCCGGATCGTTCCATCCATCCGGGCTCCTCGGCGGCGTCCAATATGTCAAATACCCGCTCCCCGGCGGCTCGCGCCGATTGCACCATTTGATTGAGCCCATGCAGCTGTCCGACGGGCGTGTAGAACATTCCTAGAAAGAAGACAAACTCGAGCAGTTGCCCGACAGTCATCTGGCCGGCCATCACCCGACGCCCTCCCGCCCACATCACCAACCCCGTGCCAAGTGCTGCGCCAAAGGTCATCGCCGGATTATAGATCGACCAGACGCGCATCACACTGAGCGTTCCGCGTCGCAGGGCATCGGCATGATCGGCGAAGCGTTGTTCTTCCTGGAGTTCGCGTCCGAACGATTTGATCTGGCGCACGCCTTGCAAATTGTCCATGAGCAGGGCGTTCATGGCGCTACTGGCCACCCGCTGTTTTCGGTACCGACGATGAGCGGTGAGCGTGTACCACAAGGCGCCGCCAGCCAGAAACGGCAGCGGAATCAAGGCCACACCGGCCAGCATCGGTTGGCTCGCGAACAAAAGCGCCATCACACCCACAATACTCAACACCGCCACCAAGCCCTGTTCCGTCCCGTCGATCAACAGGCGCTCGACCGAGTTCACATCTTCAATCACTCGAGTCATCACATCGCCCGACGAGCGGTTGTCGAACCAACCGGATGGCAGGCGTTGCAATTTGCCATAAACCTCGCGGCGGATATCGAAAATCACGTCTTGTTCGAGCACGTTGTTCAAGCGGATCCGAAGTCCATTGAACGCGTCGCGCAAGAAGAACGCTGCGAGCACGGCGAGCATCACGGGTGTCAGGGCTTCGGTGCGGCCCAGGCCGATGACGTCGTCGATAACGAACCGGGTGAGTTTGGGATACGCGAAGGAAGCGGCCAGGGAGAAGATGGCGCAGACCACGGTGGCGAGGGCGAGCCAGGGATAGGGACGCAGGTATTTGGCGACACGCCGGACGATCTCACCCGTGGGGCGCGACCGCACCTCAGCCCCAAGGGACCGCAACGAGCCAGGATGAGCCATCCGAGACATGGCAAGGAATTAGCGCATCCGCGCCCCGGAGCAAGCGGGCCTGAGGGTTGGTTATGGTTTCCCCTATCTATCGATGGAACGGGGCGTACCACCGCAACGGCTCCTGCCAGGGTTTCGAATCCCCGGGTACAACCCGTTTCATTGGGAAACTTTGCCGAATGACTTCGCGAGCCGATGCCAGTGAGGGGAGATGGTTCTGAGCCATGGCTTGCACCAGCACATTGCCCGCCGCCGTGGCTTCGACCGGACCGGCGATCACATCGACGCCACAGGCATCGGCCGTCAGCCGGTTCAGTAAATCGTTTTGCGATCCACCCCCGACGATGTGCAGTCGGCGGAAAGATCCACCGACTAACCGTTCCAATTGTCGCAAATTCGTCGCATACGCGAGGGCCAGACTCTCCAGACAACAACGGATGGTTTCACCCGGGTTTCGAGGCTCTGGAAAGCCGTGTTCCACGCAAAAGGCGGCAATCTTGGCCGGCATATCGCCCGGCGATAGGAACCGGTCGTCGCTGGGATTAACCAACGATCGAAACGGCACTGCGGTCTCGGCCAAGCCAACTAATTCGGCGTACGAGTATTCTTTCCCCTCAGTCTTCCAAGCCCGGCGGCATTCTTGTACCAGCCAGAGGCCGGCGATGTTCTTGAGCAGCCGCACGGAATTGCCGTACCCGATTTCATTGGTGAAATTGGCATCGCGACAGGCATCGGTCACGAGCGGCTCCCGCAATTCACAGCCCAGGAGGGACCAAGTTCCTGAAGAGAGATACGCCCAATCCGGCGCTGAGTCCGTCGCTGCCGATAGCTCGGCAGACGCGGGGACTGCGACAACGGCAGCCCCGGTGTCATGGGAGCATCCAGCAATGATCTCGAACGGCGGCACACCCAATTCGGCAGCAAGCGCGGGGCGAAGCGGACCGAGGCGCGTCCCGGAAGCCACAATGGGCGGGAAGACGTGCGCCGGCAATTCCAGCGCGTGAATCAGGGCGGTGGACCACGAACGCGTCCGGGGGTTGTACAACTGGGAAGTGCTTGCATTGGACACCTCCACGCAGGCTGTGCCGCTCAGCAGATAATTAAACACATCGGCAATCATCAGCAGGTGGCGGGCACCGCGCAGACGTTCGGGATTTTCGGATGCGAGTTGAAAGATCGTGTTAATCGCCATGAACTGAATGCCGGTCTCGGCAAAAATGGATTCCTGCGACACCCGTGCATGAGCCCGCTTCAACCCTTCCTGGCATCGGGCATCGCGATAGTGGAAGGTCGGTTTCAGAATCTCGCCCGCCTCATTCACCAGAACGTAATCCACACCCCAGCTGTCCGTGCTCAAGCTCGCGATCGGCAACTGCCGCTCGGCCGCCCGGCGCAAACCGGCCTTCAGGTCGGCCTTCAATCGATCCAGATTCCAGCACAACGATCCGCCTTCAGTCACAGCTCCGTTCGGAAAGCGATGCAGTTCTTCCAGAGTTAACCGATGGTCTTCGAGCGTTCCCAGTATCAGGCGCCCGCTCTCGGCGCCCAAATCGCATGCCAGATAATGATGGTGCACGCGGCCGATTAAAACCGAGGACCCGCGTCCAGGCCAAGACTCTCCGCGGCGGAATTATTCTTCCGTTTGCCGATCCAAAAGATCCCTCAGACACGGCTCGCCAAGTGCCAAGACCCCGCCTAGTCTCCGCCGCCAATGCGGATATTGATCACGGGCAATTTGGGTTATATCGGTCCGGTCTTGTCCCGCCACCTGCGGGCGGTCTGGCCGGATGCCGAACTGGTTGGGTTCGATTCGGGTTATTTTGCCCATTGCCTGACCGGCGCAACGTCGCTACCGGAAACCGTACTCAACCAACAACACTTTGGCGATGTTCGCAGTTTCCCAGTCGCGTTGCTGAAGGGTGTGGACGCAGTGATTCATCTGGCGGCGGTTTCGAATGATCCGATGGGGAATCAGTTCGAGGAGGTCACTCTCGACATCAATTGGCGCTCCGGCATCGCTCTGGCTGAAGCCGCCCGCGCTGCGGGCGTCCGCTCATTCGTGTTTGCCTCGAGCTGCAGCGTGTATGGATTTGCGGAAGACGGTCCCAGGACCGAGACCTCTCCGGTGGATCCCCTCACCGCCTATGCTAGAAGCAAAGTGTTTTCCGAGCGCGACCTGGCGCCGCTGGCTGCCGACCACTTCAACGTCACTTGCCTTCGTTTCGCCACCGCCTGCGGCATGAGCGAACGACTGCGTCTGGACTTGGTCCTGAATGATTTTGTCGCCAGCGCGCGCACCACCGGAACCATCACCATTCTCAGCGATGGCACCCCTTGGCGTCCCTTAATTCACGTGGAAGATATGGCCAGAGCCATGGAATGGGCCGTCCAACGCACAGCCCATGCCGGGGGAAACTATCTGGTAGTGAATGCCGGATCCGATGAGTGGAATTATCAGGTCCGCGACCTCGCCCATGCCGTCGGGCGGGCATTTCCCGGAGTTCAGGTTTCTATCAATCCCAACGCCCAACCGGACCGCCGCAGTTACCGAGTGAGTTTCGGACAGTTTCGTCAACTCGCCCCCAAGCACCAACCCCAGGTCACTTTGGATGCGGCGATCCGCGGGTTGCAGACCGGCCTCGAGTCCATGATGTTTGCCGATGCCCAGTTCCGCACGTCGCCACTCATTCGCCTCCACACACTCAGACGCCACCTCGACGCCGGACGATTGAATCCACAGCTCTCCTGGAAAGCATGACCTCATTTCTTTGTCGTTCCTGCGCCTCGACCCACGGGCGACTCGTCCTGGACCTTGGTGTCCAACCCTTGGCCAACAACCTACTCGGCCCGGAAGATCTCCAAAAACCGGAGCCGAAGTTTCCACTGCGCGTCGCGCTCTGCGAAACCTGCTGGCTCCTGCAAATCACCGATATCATCCCACCGGTCGATCTGTTCAGCGAATACCTGTATTTTTCGTCCTTCAGTGACACACTCCTCCGCCACGCCCGCGAATCCGTTGAGGCCCGATTGGCTGAAGGAAAACTCAACGCCCGAAGTTTTGTCGTCGAAATCGCCAGCAACGACGGTTACCTGCTCAAGAATTTTGTTGCGGCCGGCATTCCATGCCTGGGAATCGAACCCGCTGCCAACATTGCCAAAGTGGCCGTCGAACGTGGTATCCCCACCCTCAACCAGTTCTTTTCCGCCGCCACCGCGCGCACTCTGGCGTCCCAGGGACGATCCGCAGACCTGATTCTCGGGAACAATGTGTTCGCGCATGTGCCCGATACCAATGATTTTGTGGCGGGCCTGGCGGCACTCTTGAAACCCGATGGCAGGGCCGTGCTCGAATTCCCTTACGCCTGTGATCTCATTCAACATGTGGAGTTCGACACGATCTATCATGAGCACGTGTTCTATTTCACGGTGACCGCGTTGGAACCTCTCTTCCGGCGACATGGCCTGGAGTTGATCCATGTGGAAGCTCTCGGAATCCACGGTGGCTCCCTCCGGTTGTTCGCCGCCCACGCCGGTGCTCATCCCGTGCACAGCTCCGTGCAGACGTTTCTACAAACCGAACGCGACAGCGGGGTGGCCACAACGGCCTATTACGACACCTTCACTGCCCGTGTCATCCAGATCCGAGACGAACTGCTCCGTCTCTTGCGCAGCCTCAAACACCAGGGCAAATCCATCGCCGCCTACGGTGCCTCGGCCAAAGGCAGCACGCTCTTGAATTTTTATGGGATCGGCAGAGAAACGCTGGACTTCGTCGCCGACCGCAGCACCGCCAAAATCGGGCGGTTCACCCCAGGCACTCACCTGCCCATCCTTCCACCCGAAGAACTCATTCAGCGCCGTCCCGACTACGCTTTGCTCCTCACCTGGAATTTTGCCGAGGAAATCCTACGGCAACAGCAGACCTACCGCGATGCCGGCGGCCGATTCATCATCCCCCTCCCCGAAGTCCGGGTGGTGTAAGGAGGGACGGAGACAATCCGGAAGCCGCTCGCCCCCGCGGTTGGGGAGTAGAGCCTTGGGGAAACGCGGTGGAGGGCCGCCGCAGTCCAGAAGGCGTGAGGTGTTTGGCGGTAGCCCTCTGCCGCTGCCTCGCAACCAGGTTCACAACTCCCTGAGGCAGATCAAGAGCAGGAGCAAGAGCAGGAGCAAGAGCAGGAGCAGCATCGGGATCAGGATCAAGGGAGTCGCCGGATACTTATCCTTCAGTTCCACTGAAAACAGCGAAGACCCCCTTCCGGTTCATCCCAATCCGTCTTCCCCTCCGCGCCTCCGCGAGACCCTTTCCCGGCTCATACCAATCCATCTTCACACCCCCCCTCAAAGCGCGTGACCGGTCAACCGGCGGTATGCATCCAGATACTTCTCCTGAGTCTTCTCAACAATCGGCAGCGGCAATGCGGGTGCAGGCGGGGTTTTATCCCAGTCCAATGTCTCCAAATAATCCCGGACAAACTGTTTGTCGAAACTCGGTTGACCTTGGCCCGGGACGTATTGATCCGCGGGCCAGAATCGTGAGGAATCCGGGGTCAACACCTCGTCAATGAGCAACAACTCCCCGTTGTCGATGCCGAATTCAAATTTGGTATCGGCAATGATAATTCCCCGTTGCAGGGCGTAATTGCGGGCGAAGCGATACAAACGCACGCTCCAATCCCGAACCCGATCGGCTAATTCCGGGCCAATCAACTGAGCAGCGCGTTCGAAGGAAATGTTTTCGTCGTGGCCAGTCTCCGCTTTGGTGGCCGGTGTGAAAATCGGTTCCGGCAATTCGCTGGATTCCACCAAACCTTCTGGCAAGGGAATCCCGCAGACGGTGCGGTTGTTCCGATACTCCTTCCAACCCGATCCTGCCAGATACCCCCGAACCACACATTCGATCGGGAGAGGCTGCGCCTTGCGGACTATCATGCTGCGTCCAGCCAGTTGCGCCGCAAAGGGTTTTAAGATTCCAGGCAACGGATCGGTGGAGCGGATCAATCGGTGGTTCGGCACCCAAGTTTGTGTCAGGTCGAACCAGAAATGGGAGATCTGCGTGAGCACTTCGCCTTTTCGCGGAATCCCATTGGGCATGATGCAATCAAAGGCCGAAATCCGATCGGTCGCCACGAACAGGAGCCTGTCGCTGAGGTCGAACACCTCGCGAACTTTACCACTTTTGAGTTTGGGAATGCCGGGGAGTTCCAACGTAATTAAGGGCGCGTCAACCATGGTGCCAGAGTGCAAAAGTGCCAGTACCTGTCTTTGAATCGTGTTATTCCGTGCCAACATCCTCTTCCTGGAGGGGTTGGAAGACGGACAACCTACCGTGAGATTCAGCGGCAGGAAACCGGAATTACGCAGGGGTGGTAAGGTGATCCCAAAGCGGGCCGCGTCCGGGCTCAGGAAAGTCTCGATAAAATCTTGCCTCGACGGGTAATTAGCCAGGTCGTCCGACGCCAGAAATGATCGCGGAAATCCGCCGCGTTGCCACAATCACCAGTGCCCGCGTTCGCCCGCCAACTCTCGAGCCAGGGTTGTCTTGCTGCATTGAGGTGCCCCCAACAGCGCGACCATGGGAGATTGTTCCAGCGCGGTCCGGATCTCGGTGATTCTCGCCGTTCTTTCAATTATTGCAACGTTAACTCCTTGAAAATACGGATTCAAACTCCGCAATTGCCCAAAAGCGGCAGAGGGCTCTCATCTTTGTCTCTAAAATGGCTCTCTAGACATTCTCACCATTTTGCTTGGGAATGTCGTGCTTGGCGGTGCGTGAGTTCAGGGGTCTCCGGTATCTTGTTTGGCACACTCGCCCGGAGCAGA